>JAXJVX010000182.1:0-7255 GCA_036308305.1 Acutalibacteraceae bacterium
ATGTTCAGCTCTATGCAAAGAGAGAGGATCTTAATCATAGCGGTGCTCATAAGCTCAATCATTGCATGGGTGAAGTATTGCTCGCAAAGTATATGGGTAAGAAGAAGGTCATAGCAGAAACCGGTGCCGGTCAACACGGCGTTGCTCTTGCAACCGCCGCTGCATATTTTGGTCTTGAATGCGATATTTATATGGGTGCAGTAGATATCAAAAAGCAGGCACCTAATGTAGCCAGAATGAAGATTCTCGGTGCAAATGTAGTTGAAGTTACCCACGGCCTGGCAACACTCAAAGAAGCGGTCGATGCTGCTTTTGAGGCATATACTAGAGATTATAAGGATTGCATCTATTGTATCGGTTCTGTTGTAGGACCTCATCCGTTTCCTATGATGGTTCGTGATTTTCAGAGTGTTGTCGGTATCGAAGCAAGAGAGCAGTTTCTTGATATGACGGGAGAACTTCCGGATGCAGTTGTAGCTTGCGTCGGAGGGGGCTCAAATGCAATGGGTATGTTCTCCGGCTTTTTGAATGATCCTGTTGATATTTACGGTGTTGAGCCGCTCGGTAGAGGTACTGCACTCGGTGATCACGCAGCAAGCCTTCAGTATGGAAGTGAGGGCATCATGCATGGCTTTAACAGCATAATGCTTAAGGATGAAAATGGTGAGCCTGCGCCGGTATATTCAGTTGCAAGCGGACTTGATTACCCGTCTTCCGGACCTGAACACGCATTTTTACACGATATCGGCAGAGTTAAATATGATGTAGTATCCGACGATGAAACTATCGACGCTTTCTTCACACTATCTAAGCTTGAAGGCATTATTCCGGCAATTGAGAGTTCACACGCTGTTGCATACGGTATGAAGCTTGCAAAGCAGATGGGGAAGGGCGCTATTCTTATCAATCTGTCAGGCAGAGGCGATAAGGACATGGATTACATAATTGAAAAGTATGGTATAAGATAAAAAGACAGCATATTGAGTATCTTTGATAATGCAGTTAATAAAAAGCAACAATACCGCCGAGAGTAACTTAATGGTCACTCTCGGCGGTGATTTTTTACACATATTTTATACCACAAAATCGTCATAAAATCAATTTTAATATTTTATATTGAGTTTTGATGCTCTGGGGAGAAATTATTTTACATTGTTAGAACACTACTGCCGTCTTTTTCATTTTAATTTCAGCATTATATACAAAGCAGATAGCGAAACACCGCTTATACATTCAATACCGAGATTTAAAAACTCTTTTACACTTTCATACTGAGTTCCGTTTCGAGCGAGAGTATAAATCCTGATTCCCAAGCAGGCGGCATCATCACAGAATTTCTTAATCTTTCCATCACAACAAAGTGTACCCGAATGATAAGGAATAAGAATAACCGATTTAATTTTTTTATCTAGCTTCGGATACACGCAGTCGGGATATGAACACACAATAAGTACATTATCTTCTTCACAAAGCCGTTTGTTATAGAACTCTACTTTGTTAATATTGCTGGTGCCGTCTGAATATAGATCGGCAGAAAAGCCTTGGTGGGGAAGCAGCGTCAGTGGATCATGAATTTTCGCTGTATTTTCACCGTCATTTTTATATGGCACAAATACACCCTTGTGCTTTTTACTTATTATATACTTAACTGCCAAATCGAAATTGTCATATGCGTTGCTATGTGGATCTGCAGGTGGTTTTGCTGCACATACTACCATGATTGGGATCTCTGTTTTAATACATAAAGCCAATGCAGCAGCGGTATAGTGGATGGTGTCAGATCCGTGAGTTATGATGATTCCGTCAAATTGTTTGATATTAGCATCAACCTGATCAAGTATTGTATTAATATGCTTTGAATTAAGATATTCACTCAAAATTTTATAAGGAGAAATTGTGTGGAAATTAATATCCTTATACTTTTCTGATGCGTATTTTACAATATCCGGCGTAGTATCGACGGAAATATAGTTATTCTTGACACTTGATCCAATCGTTCCACCGGTATGAATAATTAGTACTTTCATATTTGTTCTCCAAGTTATTAATTAAATTCATTATATACAAATTTCTTGCTTAAATCAACTATTTACTTTTGGATCTGTTGACGATATAATATAAAAGGTGATGTAAATGAGAAAATATTTGTTGCCGCAAAATGGAATATTTCACAAGGCAAATCTTCATGCACATTCTACCGGGTCAGATGGAATATGGACTCCGGAGCAGATGAAAAGTGAATTCAAAAAGCATGGATATGATATTTTGTGCATAACAGAACACGAAATTCTTTGCGATTATACATATCTTTCTGATGAGGATTTCATTTTCATAAACGGATATGAAATGTCAATTAACGAAGCTGAAGGCGAGAAATGGTCACAGCATAAATGTGTTCATTTGAATTTATATTCTAAAACTCCTGATAATAAAACAGTTTGCTATGATCCGGACAGCGTTTGGTTTATGAGCAAAGAGGATGCCGTTAAAGTGCCGCACATTGGTGAGTTTTACAAAAAGAAATTTTCAACTGACGGAATAAACGATGTGATCAGCATTGCAAATGACAACGGCTATATATGTTGTCTTAATCATCCGGGGTGGTCGCTGCTTAATTTCAGCGATTACAAAGATTATAACGGTTTATTTGCAGTCGAAGTATATAATACCGATTGTGTTGACTATGGTTGGAATGATGATTTCGGTGCATATGAGAGCCTTGTTGCCAACGGAAAACGAATATTTCCGCATATGGCAGACGACAATCATAATCCTGCTGATAAAGGCTATGGTTTTGGCTCATTCGGGGGATTTGATATGATAAAGACAGTTAATTTTACATATGATGAAATTGTAAACGCATTGGCACGAGGCGATTTTTATTGTTCGCAGTCACCGCTCATCTATGATTTGTATGTTGAAGATAATGTTGTACATATTAAAACATCAGCCGCAGTTAAAATAACAATGTCAACCGGTATAAGGGCAGTAAGATCTATTGCCGGTAAAACTCCGATTTATGAAGCAGAATTTGAGATAAAGGATATATATAAATTTATCAGATTCACTGTAACCGATGAAAATGGCAAGCGTGCATTAACTCGTGCATACTATATAGATGAATGGAAATAAGAATAAAGTGACAAGCAATCTGCTTGTCACTTAATTTTTATCTGTTATCATACGGAATATACGTTCTATCCTCACATAAACTTGTGTATGCAGGGCGAATTATTTTATCAACATTTATCAATTCTTCAATTCTGTGTGCACTCCATCCAACGATCCTTGCCATCGCAAAGATAGGCGTAAAGAGTTCTGGCGGAATATCAAGAATAGAATAAACAAATCCGCTGTAAAAATCAACATTTGCGCTGACACCTTTATAGATCTTTCTCTTTTTTCCGATGAGTTGCGGTGCTAGTTCTTCTATCATTGAATACAGATTGTAATCTGCTTCGTGATGTTTTTCAGTAGCAAGTCGTGAAACAAAGCTTTTGAATACAGTTGCTCTTGGGTCTGAGATAGAATATACGGCATGTCCCATTCCGTAGATAAGCCCTTTTTTATCAAAAGCTTCTTTGTTAAGTAGTTTTTGAAGATATGCTTCAACCTCGTCACGGTCACTGATATCCTTGACATTTTCCTTCAGATCATTTATCATCTGAACGACCTTGATGTTTGCGCCACCGTGTTTCGGACCTTTCAGGGATGAAAGTGCAGCAGCCATTACAGAATAAGTGTCAGAACCTGCGGATGTAACAACTCTTGTTGTAAAGGTGGAGTTATTACCGCCACCGTGTTCCATATGAAGAACAAGGGCAATATCAAGTACCTTTGCTTCAAGCTCAGTATACTCCTTATTTGGACGGAGCATACTCAAAATATTTTCTGCCATTGAAAACTCCGGAGTGGGGCGGTGGATATAAAAACTGTCGTTCTTTTCGTAATGGTTATACGCGTGATAACCATAAACAGCGAGCATAGGAAATACCGCAATAAGTGAAATACATTGACGTATAACAATATCGAGCGACAAATCGGATCTATTCTTATCGTATGAAGCCAAGGTCAGCAGGCTCTTTGTCATAGAATTCATTATATCAGAGCTGGGTGCTTTCATAATTACATCGCGTGTAAAGTTAGTAGGAAGACGCATGCTTTCAGCAAGAACAGCTTTAAAATCTTCAAATTGTTGCTTTGTTGGAAGTGAGCCAAAAAGCAGAAGATAAGCAGTTTCTTCAAATCCAAAACGCTTTTCTTTTTCAAATCCTTTGACCAAATCAAGAATATTGTATCCGCGATATAAGAGCTTACCATCGCATGGCACTTTTTGCCCATTCTCAATAATACTTGATTGGATCTTTGATATATTTGTAATGCCTGCAACAACACCGTCGCCGTTTTTATCGCGTAATCCGCGTTTCACACCAAACTGATCGTATAATTCCGGCTTTAACTGTTCTGCATCAAGACAAATTTCAGCACATTCTTTTGTGAATCGGTCAATATTCATTGATTATCATCTCCTTTTGTACATTGTAATTATACTATAATTGTAACATTTCGTCAAGAAGAAATGGTTATTTATACCATTGAATTGATTAAAATTTACAAAGCGTCAATATTTGTATAGATTGAGTGTATACAGTAGTCATAATTCTAGTTGACACTATTACAAGTGTGTAGTAAAATATTAATATTAAAAGCGAGGTACATTTATGAAAAATGTTATAATTATAGGCGCAGGTCCCGCAGGATTAACTGCAGGATATGAACTTTTAAAGCGCAATCCTGATAAATATAGGGTTGTTATTCTTGAAGAAACCGAACAAATTGGCGGAATTTCTAAAACCCTTCAGCATAACGGAAACCGAATGGATATCGGCGGTCACCGTTTCTTTTCGAAGGACAAGCGTGTAACAAAATGGTGGGAGGAGTTAATGCCTACTCAAGGAGCACCATCGTTTGATGACAAGCTTCTTGGCAGAGAAAAGCCGCTTAGCGAGAACGGTCCCGATCCTGAAGCAGAGGATGATGTCATGCTTGTGCGTGACAGGGTTTCACGAATATTTTATTCAAAGCATTTTTTCGATTATCCTGTTTCGCTAAAATGGTCTACTATAAAAGGTATGGGTTTTGTTACAACTGTTAAAGCAGGCTTTTCGTATCTTAAATCTGTTTTCTTCAAAAGACCTGAGGACTCTCTCGAGAACTTTTATATTAACCGTTTCGGCAAAGTGCTTTACTCAATGTTTTTTGAAGGCTACACTGAAAAACTTTGGGGAAGACATCCCTCTCAGATATCGGCTGATTGGGGAGCACAGCGTGTAAAAGGTCTGTCAATCACGGCAGTTATTAAAAATGCATTAGGAAAAGTATTCGGCTCAAAGAATAAGAAGGTAGAAACATCTTTAATAGAGCAATATGTATATCCGAAATTCGGCCCCGGTCAGCTTTGGGAAAAGGCTGCTGAGGAATTTGAGAAGATGGGCGGTAAAATTCTCAAGGGATGCATGGTAACATCAGTAGAGGCGGATGGGAATACTGTAAAATCGGTAACATATGTTAAAGATGGAAAGGAATACAAAGGTCCGGCTGATATATACATATCGTCAATGCCTATCAAAGATCTTATTTGCTCTTTTAAAAACGGTAATTTCAGTGAAAAGGTATTGACAGCAGCAAGTGATCTTCCGTACAGAGATTTTGTTACTGTCGGCCTTCTTGTGCCGAAGCTGAATTTGAAAAATGAAACCAATATTAAAACATTAGGAAATATAGTTCCTGACTGTTGGATATATGTTCAGGATACAGGTGTTAAGCTTGGTAGAATTCAGATCTTCAATAACTGGTCACCGTATATGGTCAAAGACCCGGAGAATACCGTCTGGATCGGACTTGAATACTTCTGTGAAGAGGGCGATGAATTCTGGAATATGAATGATGCAGATGCGGTTGAATTTGCAATAAGTGAGCTTACAAAAATGGGTGTTATTGATGAAAACTCTGTCATTGATTCGCATAGAGAAAGAGTTAAAAAGGCGTATCCTGCATATTTTGATGGTTATAGCGAAATGGATAGCATTATCGAAGAACTTAACAGATTTGATAATTTGTACTGCGTAGGGCGAAACGGTCAGCATCGCTATAATAATATGGATCATTCGATGGCTACTTCATTTGAAGCGATTGATCTTATTGTTAATGGTAATACCGATAAAACCGAACTTTGGAATGTAAATACCGAAAAAGAGTACCACGAAGAGGCTAAAGATGAAAAATAATAAGCCCTCATCAATGATGAGGACTTATTTGGAGCTGGTAGTCGGACTCGAACCGACGGCCTGCTCATTACGAATGAGCTGCTCTACCAACTGAGCCATACCAGCACACGAATTATATTATAGCATAGTTTTACAAAAAGTCAATATAAATAAAATTATTAAAGTTTTAAAAAAGTATTTACTTTTTCAAAAGTATGTGATATAATACAGTAAACAAATGTATCTTGGAGGAATTGTTTATGAAGAAGATCGTTATTGCACTTTTAGCAATTGTTATGCTTTTCTCAATGTCGGTTGTATCATTTGCTGAACCCAGTCCGACTGCACCTTCAGTTTCTGTTGAGAATAAGGAATTCAATTGCGCCGGCGGCAGCATTGATATCTCTATTGACACTGTTGCTAAAACAGCAACTCTTGTAGCCGATGAAAAGACTGATTTTGATTTTGCAGGATGGATCATTCCCGAGGATTATGAGATCGTTGAAGGTAGCACTGAGTCTGAAAAAATCGTTGTTTCTTATACTTGTGAGCCTGATGAGATTGAAATTACTGCAAAGTATGTATCAAAAGACGGCACAACAACATACACTGTTTCAACACAGGGCAAGGTGACTTCTAATGTTGCTGAATCACCTGCAACAGGCGATGTTGTATATGCAGTAGCTGCTCTTATGATGCTTGCAGCAGCGAGTGTAGCAGTTGTTGCTGCAAAGAAAGCAATTGCTTAATTAAAAGGCTTTATGTTTCACAAGCGGCTGTTTATCAGCCGCTTGATTTTTTTATTTTAATGTGTTAATATATTTTCGTAAATTTATTGGGGGTAGTTTTGATGGAGGGAAGTAAAGCAAAAAAGGTTATTTTAAGAATTTTGCTCATAATTGCTATAATTTTGCTTTCAATAATAATTGTCGTTGCTTCATGCTATACCTTTTTTTATTATAGCGGAAAAAGTCAGATGCATAATATGC
>JAXJVX010000183.1:0-3057 GCA_036308305.1 Acutalibacteraceae bacterium
ATCAATAATAATATAATCATATATCTTTCGGCTTTCACTGATAAGTGTTGCAAAATATTTTCCGTCTAGTAATTCGACCGGATTTGGTGGATACTGACCGGCAAATAATACTTGTAGTGAAGTGCCTTCGACTGTGTAAATACATTCTGAAATCTGGCACAATCCTGTTAAAACCTCACTTAAACCCTTGGGATTTGTTACGGTAGTATTTCTGCCTGCCATAACGGATTTACGCATATCCGCATCAATAACAAGTACTTTTTTGCCAAGTTCTGAAAAACTTTTCGCAACATGCAGAGCAATGGTTGATTTACCATCATTTTCATTACAGCTTGTAATGGCGATGACCTTAACATCTTGACCGCAGAACTGAAGGTTGGTACGCAGTACCTTATATGCTTCTTCGGTGAAGAAATCATCTGCGCCGGGAAGACGCAATTTAATAGATTGCATAATTATTCCTCCTTATTTTCTGCATCGTCCGATGTATCATAGGTTTGTATATATCCGTATCTGTATCCGGAGCTTTTTCTTCTACCGCCGTTACCGTCGGGAATGTCACCGATAATAGTAAGATCAAGATAGCGCTCGATATCCTCATCTGTGCGGATGGTGTCATCCAACAGGAAAATAACAACGAAAACGGCATAAACCAAAACAGCGGCAAGTAAACCGAATATTATGTAGGTTTTTAGCCCTGTTTTGTTTGCGGGAGCATAATTCTCCTGACCGCGTTCAAAGAAATTGACTTGTTCAAAGCCCATTGCATCGTTTATAGTTTCTGCACCGATAATGCATATCTTATCAACTATAAGTTTTGCATTTTCAGGACTGTCTGCAACAACAGTTACTTTAAGAATTCGTGTATCCTCAGGGTTGGTGGTTGAAACAGAACTGTAAAGCTGTTTATATGTCATATCAAGCCCCAGAGTCTCGATAGTACTGTCGAGAACAGTATGACTTTTTATCAATGCGTCACAATCCTTTACAACGCTCAAAGCAGATGAAAAATCATATGCTGTATTGTATGAACTTGAAACTTCTCCGTCCTGACGAAGGATGTACATAGTTGCAGTTGATGAATACATAGGAGTGTAGGTAACAGTATCAAACGCAAATTTTGTGCCTGCAACAATAATTGCTGCAAGAATAATTATCCAAAGTCTTTTTAAAAAAATCTTCCAAAAATCCTTTAAAGAAATTGTTAATTCCTTGTTGTTCAAATCCATTTTTAGTTTTCTCCTGACTCGGTAGCTTCAAGCATTTTAACAGCGTTGTCATAAACAAGCGCCCTTGTATATAGCTTACCGAATTTTTTATATAGATATTGATAGCATTTATTAAGTTGAGAAGGGCGCTTTTCAAGATCGTGTGCATCAGAGCAAACAACCTCTGCAAGTCGTGCGTTTAATATTGCGTTCGCCCGCTTTCGTATAAAGAATCCGAATTCTCCGGTGATCGACTGCATATCTATCTGTATTTTAACACCGCTTTTTACAAGCTCGCCGATTTGCGACAACTTTAAATGCTTGTATATCTCGGCATGAGCAAGAATTGGTATGTAGCCCGCATTCAAAAGCTTGTGCATCCCTTTTACTATTATTTCGGCACTATCTTTATCATTAAAATCACATAGCACATACCGTGTGTTGTTCATAGTACGGCAGATGCCTTCTTTTAACCAAGAAAGACAGTCCTTACTGTAATGCAGCTCGTTTCCGAGATATAGCTTTAAATCGGGATATTTCTCTTGAACGTATTCCGATAAAACGCCAAAACTTACAACTGCTTTTTCATGATTATCTCCGTAATATCCCGGATGAAAGTGCGGAGTAAGACACATTACACGGGTGCCGTCTTTATAAGCGGCATCAATCATTTTGAACATCATAATTTTGTTTCTTGCGCCGTCATCCACTCCGTACAGAGCGTGTATATGAATATCCGCAAAAATCATTTTACTACCCCTTATAGAGTGTTCGCACATATATTCAAATAAATTATATCATACATAAAAAAGATTGTCAACGAAAAAGGGTCAGTCGCTTTGTAAAATAATTTCCTTTTTTGCGATATCTTCAAGACAGATATAGCTTTTTTTCATACGCACACCGTCTTTTTCAACGGTGAATACGGCTTTTGCTGAAGAAACTATATCGGGCAACTCGCTTTCTTCTACTCTTTTCATTTGCTCTTCGCATTTTTTCTTTGCTGTTGCTTCGGATATAGTATAGGTTACTTTTTGTGTGTCGGTAAAGTAAGCACAGTGCAGCTTAATTGGCAGATCTGCACCGTTTATATTCGGACGCACAGTTTCACGTTCTATATAGCATGGTTTATCGTAAGAACCGAGAAAAAGAGGTATCTTTATATTGAATATTTGCAGTACGCAGCGTGTTGATGAAGCGCCAAGAGATACTGTTTCGGTCTGCTTAAAGGGTACGAAAACCTCTTTTTTATACTCAACCTCGGCTAATACCTCTGCATCGGCTTCAACAAATACCGTGCTGCCGGTTTTTAACTCAATAATTCCCGAAACCAGAAGATCACCCGGAATAACTGCTTCACCAACCTTTATCTCCGGCACACCGCCACGCGCCATAATAGATTTTATCACACCGCCTTTATCGGCAATGATGTTACATGGTGTATTTTCTGTGTCCTGTTCGATGTTGTCTACCTCACGCACATCAACTGTAATAAAACAGCCGGATATATTTATTGCAGCCCACGAAAGCGAAGTATTGTTTATAAGCAACTGTTGCCGGGCATTTTCAGTGTCGATACTGCTGCTTGTTACACCTTCATAAACGCCGATGCTTGATAACTGGGACATTATTACATCAGAACTGATGCTTTCATTGCCGACTACCTTGATGCTCCATATGCAGCCGGACAGAAGATATAGTAAAGCAGCAAAAACTGCAGTTCCTATTGGAATTCCAATGCGGTGACGATATCGGTTATATACAAAGATCAGACCGTACCGCTTCAGAACATGGCATCTGATTTTAGCAGCACGGGCATATGTCCGTATTTTTTTATAGTCGGAAAGAC
>JAXJVX010000184.1:0-2711 GCA_036308305.1 Acutalibacteraceae bacterium
GCTGCTGCGCCTGTCTGCGGTGCTGTTGAGTTTCCGTTTGCATCTGTTGTGTCAGCGCCTGTTGTTGCTACAACATCGCCATTTGACTCAACATCATCCGGTGTGTCTACCGGTGCATCAGGTGTTTCTGTTACTACCGGTGCCGGTGCTGTTGTCTCTTCAGGTGCAGGTTCTGTTGCTTTTTCCTCTGCTACTGTGATTATAGCTGATTTGAATGCTACATCTACTGTATCATTTTCAATCTCGAAGAATGACTCTGCATCAAAGTTTACAAATGCTATACCGTATGTGCCTTCTGCTGCTGTATCAAGTACCTTTAAGGTAAGTGTGAATACTACGCCACCTTCATGTACATTGTCTACATCTGTACCATCTGTAAGGTTGTGGCTCAAAAGCACTGAAATGTAACCATCTGCTACATCGTTCTTGTTCTCAAGTACATCTGCAAATACATCGCCCTTTGCGAATGATACGAATTCAAGACCGTTTGTATCAAATGCGATATTGAGCTGTGCGCCCCAGATCTTGTCTACATTGCTGAGTACTACCGGTACTTCGATTGTATCGCCGGCTTTTACTGTCTGATCGTCGATTGTAAATACATTGATCGAATCATCTGCTGCTACAGGTGCGTTCGGATCCTGTACTATAGATGTTTCATACTTGCCGCCTACAACTGTTGTCGGATCATCAGGTGATTCAACTACAGGAGCTGTTGTATCGTCAGCTGTTGTCGGAGCCGGAGCTTCTGTAGTTGTTGTGGTTGTTGTAGTTCCACTATAAACAATATATGGAAGTGTTAAGTATAATTTGGGAGCGTAAAGGCCATCGCCGAAGTTATTATAGTTATTGTACTGAACCTGAATGGTTTTCCAATCGAGCGGAAGCAGTTCGGGATCAACGAGCAGGGTGTATTTTGTATCGCTCTCCATAATAATGTCGAAATCTGTTGTCCAGCCGACATTGGGAAGATTCATTCTGAAATAGCAGCGTACATCCTCATCATCACCTGTGGTAAATGTGCCGTAAACATCAAATGCGATTTTGCCGTTAAGCTCTCTTGCAGCTTCAACGATCTCACTTGCATTGTTGATGTCGGTGAGATACTGAATCTGCTTTTTGCAAGCATCGGGATCGTTGGAGTTTGCGCGTATACCGTCCCTTACAGTTGTATATGTGGTATTTGAATCAGCCCAACCGCCCGAATAGCTTATATCATAATCTTTTGCAGATTTAGTCTGATATTCTGTAAGGGTATCTTTTTCTACCCACTCATACCATTTTTCATTAGTAGGCTGTTTTACTGTTGTTGTAGCTTTTGTAGTTATCGGGGCAAGAGTTGAATAACTTTCGTCATTAACGGTAGCCATGATAGCAGAGATATATGCATCACTTGTCCATACAAGATTTCTTCTATCAAGCTGTTGGAAATTACCACCGTCGTCCCAAATAAAGCAAGGGATACCATTTGCCATAGCAGTTCCCATATATGCAACGGGCCATGCAGCCTTTGTTGTATTTGATGCACTCTTTTGCAGACCACACTCGCCGAATACTGCACCATAGCCCTTTTTAAGGGTCATTTTAGCAAAGTGACTCATATATGTATTAAGCTCTTTGATATCAGTAGAGCTTGTGTACCAATGAACATCCATAATAATGTGATTATCGTCTTCAGGCAGATATACTTTGTCTATCTGATGTGAATACCACTGTGCGCCGTAAGTAGGAAGCATAAGATAACGCTTTGCGTTGTTTCCGCCTGTCTCACGCACAGTCTTGATGAAGCATTTGTATAGTTCAGTCATATTATCGAAATAATAGTCCTGTTTGCCCCACCAGTCATTGCCGCCAACAATCTCGTTTGCAGCTTCAAGAATAAGCTTTTCATCGTAATCCTTAAACTCGGTTGCAATCTGATTCCATATCTGACGGTACTTCTCAACAATTGCATCCCACTCGTCACCGGTCTTTGTAATGTCAAGCCAATCCTTGTCATCGTGATGCATATTAACAATGATGTACATATCATTGTTCTGTGCGTAGCCAACGACTTCCTTAACTCTGTCAAGCCATTCCTGTCTTATTGTGTATGTACCGTTGCCGTTATCAACAATAAAGTTTCTCCAGGTTACGGGAATACGGATAGCATTGAAGCCAGCGTTTGCGACCTCGTCAATCATAGCCTGTGTGGTTTTCGGGTTGTTCCAGCCTGTTTCCGAATATTCAGGAGTTATAGTGCTGATGTCATCCGGCCAGGTGTTCCAACCTTGCCATGCTTCAAAAGTGTTTCCGAGATTGAAACCAACCTTGATGTTTGTAATGAATTCAGCGCCGGTCTGTGTGAATTCTTCGGCGCTTGCTGTGATACTGCCGATTGAAAATGCTGATATCATAAGCATTAAGCAAAGCAGAGCGCTAAGTAATTTTTTCATAAAATTAGCTCCTTTTCTAATCGTAAATACATATATTGATATGCACATTAAGATTATCATAAATCCTTTTTGATTTCAACCGTATTTTTTAAAAATCTGCGGAATATGCACAAATTTGATGAAGATAAAAATTTTTTTATATTTTTGAAAAAAAGTGTTGACAAACCTATTCTACTGTGGTATATTATTAGAGTACTTGTGCTGGTGTAGCTCAGTTGGTAGAGCAGCTGATTTGTAATCAGCAGGTCGGGGGTTCGAGTCCGTCCACCAGCTCCA
>JAXJVX010000185.1:0-1407 GCA_036308305.1 Acutalibacteraceae bacterium
ACTATCGGTGATGTAAATGACGATGGCAATGTAAACGGTAAGGATGTGCTCGCACTCCGTAAATATATCGTTGGTCTTATAGGCGAAGCAGATATCAATGTTGACGCTGCTGACTGCAACCATGACGGCAATATCAACGGTAAGGATGTACTCCAGCTCCGTAAAGCTATCATCGGTCTTGTAGAGCTTTAATATCCATTGCATAAATTTCGACACGCTTTATACGGTTTAGCGCTCTTTAGCGTTAAACCGTATTTTGTTTTCGGCAAATTGACCAACCTAAGCGGTGCAAAATATATGTTTTGTACAAACTTTGCAATATGCTTTATTTTAACATTGCAATTAAATTCTCAGCATGGTATAATAATGTTGCTTTAAAGGCAAATTTTTATATGGAGGAAACTTAATAATGAAATCAACAAAAAGAATTATCAGTTTGATACTTTCCGTTGTTATGCTTTTCGGTGTTTGTGCCGTATCAATGGGCGTATCTGCTGATGAAGAACAAACTGCTATCAGATTCACACCTCTCCAGCGTCAGTACAACTACGGTGAGTATCCGGAAGAGATAACATACACAACCGGTGGCTATATTACAATGAAGGAGAGCACCTTCTGTAAGCAGAAACAGGTATTGTATAATATCGGTTGGGATACTGAATCACTTTTGAATTCGTATATGCTCGTTGACGAAGCTCTCGATGGCGAAGGTCTCTTTGGCTGGACCTGCAATATTATCGATTGCTACGCTACAACTAGCGATGATCCACTGACAGAAGAAGTTGAGTATTATAAGCAGAACGGCGCAGAAATGCGTGTAAACATCAACTACATCTGCGGTTATGATGATGAGCCCGATGAGATTTACAAAGGTTCTGTATCTCTCCAGAAATGGCAGACAAAGTTGGGCGAGGATACAGAGTACAAGCTCAGCGCAGCTGACTTTGAAGAGTTTGACTGGTTCATTATCTACGATGTACTTATCGGTGCAATGAACTATGCTAACCCGGCTAACTCACTCGGCGAATCAGGTCTCGGTGACTTTGAGATCGAGTGCTCACCTGTTTATGTTTACGGTGAAGGCGCACCTGAAAAGGGCGAAGCTTATGAGTTTGATCCCGAAGCTTGGTCATGGGAAACAACAGAAGAAAGAAACAGCATATGGCCGCTTACTGATCCTTATGCTGAGGAACCGGTATTAAATGAAGGCAAAGCTCAGGGCCCCTACGCAACAGGTTTTGACATCCTTCGTGATGAATACGGCTGTCCGATCAATGCAGACGGCGAAGTTTGCGACTTCTGGGGCAATCCGCTTCCGAATGCAATTATCGGTGATGTAAATGACGATGGCAATGTAAACGGTAAGGATGTGCTCGCACTCCGTAAATATATCGTTGGTCTTATAGG
>JAXJVX010000186.1:0-2670 GCA_036308305.1 Acutalibacteraceae bacterium
ACCCGAAAGTGCGAAATATATAACATTTCCTGATACAGCACAAATAATTCCACATAAGATTGCAGTGTTTGGTATTTTACCTGTTCGGATGTCGGTAAAAGAACAGAATATGCTCTCAACGATAAGTACACTGATTAGAATACTTTTAATTAAAATCATATCAATGTTTCATTTTATTGCACAAGTCAATTAAATAATTTTCAAACTCTTTAATTGTCTGATCTTGTGAATAAACACAGTTTTCAAATACACATACATAGTAGTTTTCACTGTCACATACACAAATGCTCACTAATTCCGAAAAAGCAGATATAGTTTGTTCTATTATAGATATTTCATAAACGTCCTTTGAAAGTAATAATTTATTCATTTGCAAACCAGTCCTTCATAGCTGATTTATCCTCCACATCAGTGTTAATTTCTGCTATTTCATCATCATATACAACTGTTGATGCCATTGAGCGAGCAAATAGAATTTGTCGTATGTTTTTGGTTTGTTCAGTAATAATCTCTCTGTTGACTTCTTCAATCATTTGATTTGAAAACTCTAAACTATAATCAGTTGCATCATTTATATCTTTGGGGGAAATGGTGACAATAAAATAATTATTATCAGCATCTAAATGAATGTAAGCATTATCCGTGAATTTATAGCAAGTTTTAAATAAAACGTTTTTTGAATATAATTCTTGACTATATTTTATCTGCATCAGTAGTAATCCTCCAAATAAGTATTAAAACACATGGATATTATAGCATATTATGTCGTATTTTTCAATGAAAAAAGTTAAAAGACAACCTATATTGCTCCTGATAAACGGAGCGTGCTTTGGCGACCCTCTGATTTATAAAAAGGCGGTAAGGAATTTTCCTTACCGCCTTTTTTAGTTATTGTGCGTATTATAAATTATTTTTCTCTTTCTTCTTTTCATAAGCAAACAGAAAGAGTACTGCGCAACCACTAACAAACATAACAATCAACAATCGAGTAATATTGCTGTCGTCACCTGTATTCGGGCTGTCCTTGTAATCGGTGTATACAAACTCACTCGGAACTGTTGTTGTTTCCGGTTCACTCGGGATTGTTGTTGTCGGTGTGTGATCGTAGACATTTTCAAACTCCGCAACCACTGCGCCTACAACTGTATCATTTTGGGTGAGAGTTGCAACCAGGTTGTTGTTTGCATCCAAGGAGATTTCAACTGTGATTAAATATTCTGCGGTGCTGTACTGAACATTTTCCTTGCCGTCATTAACTTCAGTCAGTTTGTAACAGAAGATCTTGCCAATATCGTCTTCACTAAAGGTGAGATTAAATGCCGCCTCGCCGTTAGCGTCTGATTTTACAGTCTGATAATCTCTGCCTCCCGACAAAATATCTTCAAGTCGGAACTCAAAATCTTCAGGACCGATTACTTCTGTACCTTGATTGATTACAGTCTTGTGAACTTTGAACTCAACATTGATATCATCGGGTTTTGGTGTATAGGTGTTATTAAATTCAATGTTTTCTACTGCTGTGTCACCAACTTTGACGATAACAGGTTGAGAAGCGACCAGTTTACCGTTTTCGTCGTCTTTAACTTCAACGGATACGTTGTATACACTTTCATCAAAGGTAATGCGTTCAGCCTCAACAGTAGTATCTTCCTTGATAACGAAGTAGTAGGTCTTCGCTTCAGTCAAAGTTAATGTGTCAAACACAAAACTTCCGTTAGCATCATTAGATGCTAAGATGGCTGTAACACCTTCTGCCACTTCAAAGTTGCTATTTGCCGAATAGAGTAAGAATTTGAACTCGCCGGCTGTAAGCTCTCTGCCGTTGAGAACCTTATTACCGCCAAGAGATACTGTAGCAGGGGTTGCATTGTAGCTGTTTTCAAATGAGATAGTATTTACAGCATCAGATTTTCCATCTTCCACTTTCAAAATGACGGTTTCGTCAATATTTAGTTTGCCCTTGCCATTGTCTTCAACTGTAACGGTTACATTGTATTTCTGACTGCTGTAAGTGACACCGTCGATGGTCTGGCCTGCGTTCTTTTCCATAACCACATAGTAGAAAGTCTTGCCGACATCCTGCTGTGTGTAGGAAAGGGTAAACTCATATTTACCGGTCTGTGTGTTGACATTTGTTGTTTCCTTAGAAGTTGAGCTAACAGTAAATGTTTGGTCTGTTTCGTAAAGTTCAAAGGTGAAAACATCGTCTGTTGTCATATCACGACCGTTTAGAGTTTTTTCACCTGATAGCGTTACGCTATCGTTTCCTGTGATTACATATTCATTGACAAAGAGGATGCTTTCTTGAGGAATACCTTCATCGTCAAAGATATGAACTGTTGCGTGAAGTTGACCTTTTAAGTCGTCTGTAACATCAACATATACACGGTAAACAGTACTGTCATATGTTACTCCATCAATGGTTTGGCCACCGTTTTTCTCTGTTATGATGTAATACTTATCTTCATCGTCGGTAAAGTCAATCGAACTAAACTTAAATGTTCCGTCTGATGTGTTTTGTACGGTTTCAAGTTTTTCGCCTTTAGTCCAATTTGCATTGGAATTATAAAGTTCAAAGTCGAAGTCGTTGCCACCGAGAACTTTTCCGGTGAGTTTTTTATCGCCTGCGAACTGTGCAGAAGTTTTAGACGGAGTGTATTTATTAAGGAA
>JAXJVX010000187.1:0-1966 GCA_036308305.1 Acutalibacteraceae bacterium
CGGCATAGATAGAACGCTGTGCCTTCATTCTGCCGAGATCTCCCTGGCTGTATGACTTTCTGTGGCGGATAAGCGCAGTACACCACTGACCGTCAAGATGAACTGTGCCGGGACCGACATAGTTTACCTCTTCGGGGCTGACACTGTCATCAACGAGCTTGTACTGAAAATCAAGATTGATATCAACACCACCGATAGCATCAATTATATCCTCCGTACCATCAACGGTTATGGTGATATAGTGGTCGATAGGAAGCCCAAGCTTTTGGTTAATACAACGCATCAAAGCTTTTATGTTGGACTCGCCTTCTCTTGCCGAACCGTAAACAGCATTGATCTTACCGGTACGCACGTCCGAACCGACATAAGTATCACGAGGTATCTGCATAATGCTTACCTTGTTGTAATTGAGGTCGTAGCAAGCAACCATGATGATATCGGTAAGACTTTCGGAAAGGTCAACACCGGCAATAAGGAAATATGCAAGATCCTCATTATCACTTTTAACTATTTCTTCAAATCCGTCAGACTTGTCCTCATTGCGGTCAATAATGCTTTTACGCAAAAAATCTGAATTTGCAAGCACCGAAAAAGACGTGAGCAAAATCGAAATACAAAGCACGACCGAAAGAATAACATTGATAGCTATTCTTTTTTTATTATGCTCATTTTTTCGGCGTCTTGATGAATAACTGTATATATCATCTGAATAACTGACTGTTCTTTCTCTGCGCTTTTTCAGATCGTCAGAGGTTCTTCTTCTGTCACTCATTTAGAAAATCAACTCCTGTATTTTATCGTCCTACATATTCATTATACGCTGCTATTGTGTCTATGTGTACGGGTTTCAAGCTATTGCAAAGATCAACGACAGAAAATCGTAAGCACTCGGTTATTGCATTGTCAAGACTCACATCTGCAGCTGCACGAAGCTCATCAACACCGTCAAAATCACGCTCTTCAGATATAAAATCTGCAAGATAAAGTATTTTATCAAGCAATGTCATACCTGCTCTTGCAGTAGTATGGTAACGAACGGCATCAATTATCTCTTTGTCATCAATACCAACAACACGCTTTATATATTCAGCACCGAGTACTGCGTGCCACAGTTTTTTCTGTGTACTCTGAACATTGTCTAATATTATATCAAACTCCTGTATCATTTGCAACTGTTTTTCTTCAGTGTCGTTCTTGCAAATATCGTGCAAAAGTCCGCTTAAATACGCTTTTTGCGGGTCTGCACCGTACTTTTCAGCAAGTCCCCTTGCGCAATCGGCAACATTCATTGAATGAACAAATCTTTTGGGCTTAAGTCTTTCCTTGATAATATCGATATACTGCTGATACATTATAAATACAATCCTTTTTTCTTGATATAATCCTCGATCTCGCTTTTTATCATATCGTCGGCAACCTCGCCTTTTCGTATCGATTCACGCACGACGGTTGAGGAATACGGTGGCACGCTTATGTCTAAAATACAGACTTCAGCGCCCATCGCTTCAAGCTGACGCTTTTTTTCCTGCATCAGATGGTCGGATGTATTATCACGCTTGATACCGCAAATGACAGCATTTTCAAAAATAATATCCGGACGGTACCACTCATCCAGCGTTAAAAACATATCCGCACCGCAGATAAGATAAAGCCTATCATCTTTATACTGTTTTTTCAGCTCAAGCAGCGTATCGGCAGTATAGCTTTTGCCGGCACGGTGAAGCTCTATATCGCTTACAACACAGTTGCGAATATATTTACTTGCCATTTGACACATACAGAGCCTATCCTCGTTCGGTGCAAGAGCAGTAGTTTTATGCGGTGATGTCCCCGTTGGAACAAGCAACAAAAGATCAAGCTGCAAACATTCGGATATCCTGTTTGCCATTTCTATATGCCCGTTGTGAATCGGATTGAAAGCACCGCCGAACATTGCTATTTTTCTCATTTTTTCAAAAATATTTTC
>JAXJVX010000188.1:0-3615 GCA_036308305.1 Acutalibacteraceae bacterium
ATTCTTCTGTATATTTATCATTAAGTTCATCTGAAACATTCTGATAGCTATCGCTGACATCATCTTGTTGTATAACTTCGCTTTTATCAGCGGTAATTTCGTTTACAGCTTGCTGAACAGTCTCATTATCAAAATCCTGAATAGTTTCTCCGCTGGTAAGAGCCTCTTCTACCATTTCGTCTATGTCATCGCTGATTGAGGTTTCGCCTGTTTCAGAAACGACGACCACTTTTTTCTTTTTGGTAAAAACATAGTGAAGGGCAACGAGAGCAGCAATACTCAGCACGCTTACTGATACACCGATGATAAAGCCTGCAGGAATATAAGAGAATACGATTTGATGTTCGCCGGCAGTAAGTTCAACTGCACAGAAAGCATCTGCAACTGAAAGCATCTCAGCTTTTTTGCCATCAACCTTTACAGACCAGCCTTTTTCATAAGGAATAGATGTCATCAAAAGTCCATCCTTATTAGCTATAACGGTACCTTTGATCTTAGTATCAGACCAGCTTTCAACATTAAGCATCTCATCGCCGAGTGTATTATATACTCTTTCCCAAACTTGCGAATCAAGACCGTAAACAAGTGACTTGATAGTTGATGCCTGACCATCCTCAAATGTCACATCGACATAAACACTTTCACCTGCTGCTGCATAACCTAGAGCTACTGCCGAGCCTCTGTTGCTCGCAATCGAAACTTGCTGTCCGTGTGAAGTCTTTGCAGTTATTGAGCTTGCACCGCTAGCCTCAACAAATGCGTAAACATTCTGCGCTGTTTTTGCGGTGTACTGAAGCGTAACTGAAGTTGTACCACCGGTGTTTGAGCAGGATACAGTACCGTTTGAATATGCACCGCAGCTTCCGTTAGTAGCGGTGATAACAGGATCACCGAGCTGATTGAAAACAGGCGTGCTTATACCACTTGTAAACCAGGTAAGCATATTCTGATTTTCAAATACATTTGAGTAGTTGTTTAACGCAGTATAATTTAATATATCTTTATTAGACATATATGCTATTGAAAGCGGATATTTGTTCTCGTAAAGCGTTGAACTGTTGCTTGTATATCGGCTTGTAAGTGAGGTGTCGTCAACAATAGTTGTGCCTCTTCCGATGAAATATTTAAGATTGAGCATTGAGTTGACTACCGGAGTAGAATATTTATATATGAAGCTGTTGCTTCCGGGATCAGCCTCAAGACCCATTGATTTCATCATTGTGGTAACATTGCAGTTAATTTCTGAAGAGAACTGTGAAACACCGCGGTAGCCATAAAGAGCAGGGTCATTAGTAGTCCAGTTAGTGCCAAGCTCCATACGATAGAAGCTCTCGTCCTCATTCTCGATGGTATCTATAAGGGCTGTTACATCATCATAATGAGTATAGTAGGTAGTTCTGTTTGAGTTGCCTACTGCTTTAACACTACGGATAGTGTAATTAGTCATTTCGCCAAATACGATAAGGAATATCAAAAGACCGCAGAGTGTTTCCTTGTATTTTCCGGTCTTGTGTATAGCAAGCGCCAAAGAATAAAGAATAAGCAACAAAAGACTTACATAAATGACAGTATAATCAAATTCATCGCCATAGATTTTCTCGGTGATCATCAAATATACAAAACCGCCGGCAGCCACTCCGCCAATCTGAGCAGGAGTAATATCGTCAAGTTTACTAAATGCGGTGTAAGCCATTGTAACAATTATAAAAGAGAATACAAATGAATAACGGTACGGCAGCTCGTTGGGGAAGTGGAAGCCGTGCCAGATAAAGTCAAGCTTATTCCAGTTGAAGCTCAGTATAAGAAATGCAAGTACAAGAACATTAGCTACTTTCTGGCGTATCGGCACGCTGCGGCAAAGCAGATAAAGCACTGCCATCATAACAGATATAAGACCGCAATAGATGTTCGGCAGACCTCCGCGAACTGTTAATTCAACATTCGGGAGCATATTGTTCACAACATCCATTATTGAATTGTACATATTTGTTGTTTCGGGGAACGCCTGATCGATATAATAGGTATTCTGCATACTAAGGTATGTCGGTATTAGTATTACGGCAGCAAGACAGCAACCGAGAACTGAAAATCCGACAGTTTTGCCGGTAGTGATAGCACATTCTTTCAAGTTAAATTCTCTTTCTCTTGAAAGATAGAGAGCTACATAGTAGACGGCGATAAACATACAAACCATTACGCCGATATAGTAGTTTGAAAGCATTATAAGACCAAGTGAAATTGTGTAAAGGCGGAATTTCCCTTCGTCAATAAGTTTATTAAGACCAAGCAGACACAACGGAAGAAGCGCCATAACATCAAGCCACATCAAACACCAGTAGTAACCCATAGCATATGCACTCAATGCATATAGAATTGCAAATGCAGATGTGCCGTAGCCTTCCATTTTAAACATATTGCGCAGATATATATACATAAACATACCTGAAAAGGATATCTTCAGTATAACTACCATTGCCATCAATTCGGTCAGGTATTCAGAAGGTACGAATGTAGATAAAAGATATAACGGACTTGCGGCATAGTAGGAAATAAGAGCGATAAAGTTTGTACCGAGACCGCCTTCCCAAGTATAGAGAAGACTGCCTCCGGTTTGCAATTTTTCCTGCAAAACCTTAAAGAACTGGAAGTACTGATGCCACATATCAATTACCATGATCTGATTAGTACCTGCAACATCAGTATTAACACTACTGATAAGTCCCAGCTTGTAGAGGATGTTTTCTATCCAATCGGGTAGGGTATCCCACAAATGGAAGAAATAGAATTTTTGTATACCGTAAGCAAAGAACATAAGTATAAACGGCACAAAGAATGCCAGAAGCAAATACTTATACTTCTTGAAAAGCGACGGCTTCTCCAATGGATTTACCGGCTCGGGAGTAGTAAATAACTGCTTGAGCGAGGTAAACGACTGTTTGATCTTTGTATTCATTTTGCATCTCCTTGTTTTTTCTTAAATATAAACAGTTTACTGAAAATATAATTTAACAGCGTAACTGCTATCATCGCAATAAATTTAGCAATAAGATTAAATGTTGTTGACGGATTTATAAATGTAGCACCCATCATCCATAAGGTTTCAAACCCTAAAGAAAGAAGTCGAGCTGCAATAAATGCAAAAAGCTCTTTTATTACTATATTCGGCGCAAATGATTTGGATTTGAACACAATAAGTTTATTGGTTATAAATGCAAATATAACCGCTATTACCCAAGCACCCACATTTGCAATTGCAGTTGCTGCTGCAGCCCCGGCTTTGTCCGTTATCGGATCGGCAGGAACAAGCGGAGAATAGATAAGCCAATACGCAATTAGATTGATGATTGTTGTTGCCACACCGTAAAACATATATGTTATCATTTCGTAATTGAATATCTTTTGCATTAAAGGGATTTTCATTGCCTTTTTGCATACCGAAAGATTACAGAACCATTTTATGGGCGGGAAGCTAATAAGTGCATCCCAAAACGGATGTTGACTTTTGTTTTCCATGTTTATGCTCTCCGTATTTTAATATCATTTACCATTATACTTTTTTTATTGTTCATTGTCAAGGAGTACTATATACTTAAGATAATATATAATTAATTATAA
>JAXJVX010000189.1:0-2588 GCA_036308305.1 Acutalibacteraceae bacterium
ATACGAAAAAATGCACATTTGCTGAAAAGTATTTCAAGCGAGCGTATTTATTCCGAATTCACAAAATTACTTTGCGGCAAAAATGCAGTCGATATTTTACTGGAATATAGTGATTGTATCGGTGTCTTTATTCCTGAATTGTTGAACGAGGTAGGCTTTGAGCAACGTAATCCGCACCATAAATATGATGTATATGAGCATAGCGTAAGGGCACTTGATGTGTGCAGCGATGATGCTATTGTGAGATATGCTGTTCTGCTTCACGATATAGCAAAACCAATATGCTTTTTTACTGATGAAAATGGTATCGGACATTTTCACGGTCATGCCAAAGCAGGGGAGAGCATTGCGTATAATATTATGCGACGTCTTAAGGCTGACAATGTTACCTGCGACACTGTAAGTATGCTTGTAAAATATCACGATTATACGATAACTCCTGATATGCGTCACGCAAAGCGTATGCTGAATAAATTCGGTTATGAAAATACTTTACGCCTTTTAGAGGTAAAAAGCGCTGATACTTCGGCCCATGTAATATTTGATGACGACAGAGGCCGTCATATTGAAGAAATGCGTATGCTTTGCGAAGAAGCATACCGTCAGCAGCAATGCTTTTCGCTAAAATCTCTTGCTGTCAATGGCAAAGATATTATTTCTCTCGGATGCAAAGAGGGAAAAAGCATTGGAAAAGTGCTTGATGCATTGCTTTGGGAAGTCATTGATGAAAAACTGTGCAACGAAAAAGATGTCCTTCTTGAACGAGCCAAGGATATTATAAAAACATGTCAAGAGAATATTGTCGATTGAAAAAAATTATAACCGGTTTTATTCTGCATTAAAAACCTTTGATTTGAGAATACTCATAACAGATCATAAAAAAGGATTGGTTATGTTTTGGGTTATTCTTTTAACAAGGTTGAAATATGCGGTGTTAATACCTCCGAGTTGCCGGTGCTTAAAGAGGCAGAAAAAACAGAACTGCTAAAAAAGACAAAAGAGGGCGACAAAAATGCTCGGCAAAAGCTGATATCCGGTAATTTGAAGCTGGTGTTGAGCGTTATACAGCGGTTTGCAAATCGGGATTGTCCTGATGATTTGTTTCAGGTAGGATGTATCGGGCTTATTAAGGCGATTGATAATTTTGATATCACCCTTGATGTAAGATTTTCGACCTATGCGGTACCAATGATAATCGGCGAGATACGGCGGTATTTGCGGGACAATAATCCTGTTAGAGTTTCACGCTCATTAAAGGATACTGCGTACAGAGCAATGCAGGTCAAAGAACAGTTTATTTCTGAGCATCAGCGAGAGCCGTCAATAGATGAGATCGCAAAACAGATGGATTGTACCCGTGAAGATGTGGTTATAGCTCTTGAATCGATAGTTGATCCCGTATCTTTATATGAGCCGGTATATTCTGACGGTGGAGATACGATTTATGTTCTTGATCAGGTTGGTGATAAGAACGATGATTCAAATTGGCTTGATGAGATTGTGTTAAAAGAGGCAATAAAAAATCTGCCTGAACGTGAAAAACGTATATTACAGTTGCGCTTTTTTGTTGGTAAAACGCAGACAGAGGTAGCAAAGGAAGTAGGCATTTCTCAAGCTCAGGTATCCCGTCTTGAAAAAGGGGCAATAGACCGTCTTAAGTCAAAATAGAGAATTTAAAAGCTCACTTCAAACCGAAGTGAGCTTTTTGATTTAAACACCGGCAAACGCAATATAGATCAACAATATTGCACCGAGTACTATGCGGTAGTAGCCGAAAAATTTAAAGTCATTTTTCTTTATATATCCAACAAGGAATTTGATTGCAAAAACAGAAACGATAAATGAGACCACGATACCGATTATGAGTATAAGTATTTCGTTTGTACCTATCATAACCTCACCGCTGCCGACTTCAGCAGCGAACTTTACGCATTTCAAAAGACTCGCACCGAACATTACGGGGATTGCTAGGAAGAAGGAGAACTCTGCCGCAACCTCTCTTGAACAGCCAATGAGTATTGCACCGAGTATAGTAGCACCTGAACGTGAAGTACCGGGGATCAAAGCAAGCAGTTGAAATATTCCGATTATAACAGCAGTCTTGTATGTGAGTACAGATAGATTTTTTGTTTTTGCAATATTGCGCTTTGCATTTCTGTTTTCGACTACGATAAATAATATACCGTATATGATGAGCATCAACGAGACAGTAGGGAAGTTATAAAAAGCGGCATCAAGCTTGTCGTCAAAAATAAGACCGATAAGCGCAGCAGGCAAACATGCAACAAGTATTTTAAGCCAAAGTATGATTTTCGGCATATCCACATATTTATCTGCAAAGCTTTGAAGACCACCGAAAACAGGACTGTCTATTTTAGTTTTCCACCAATGTATATCGGAGCGTTTCCTATGAAATGGCCACAGTTTGCTCCAATATAGTATCACAACTGCCATTATCGCTCCAAGCTGGACTACAACTCGGAACATTTCCATAAATGACTCGGAGGGTGAGATCTGAAAGAATTTTTCAAACAAAATCAAATGTCCGGTGCTGCTTACCGGCAGCCATTCGGTTATTCCCTCAATAA
>JAXJVX010000190.1:0-18792 GCA_036308305.1 Acutalibacteraceae bacterium
GTCATATACAACAAAAGGAATTCGCATATGATTTCTTAAATACATATAATCAGTCTCACAAAAGCCGATCAATATAAGCCCATCCATATTCCACATAGAAGCGAATCTTATGATTTCCTCTGTTTCAGTAGTCGTTTTTACCATCATGAATTGGCCGCTTTTCTCTATTTCCGCAGATAAATAATTGAGCGAGGATGCAATAAACACATCTTCAAGAGCATGCTTCTCATATTTCTCATGATTGTTAATTACAACGCCTATGATCTTTGAATCATTCTGTGCAAGCAGTATCCCTGCCATACTCGGAATATATTGTCGTTCTTCCAAAAGTGACTGTACTCTTTGTACGGTTTCATCTGAGATTTTTTTCGTCTTTCCGTGCAGTACATTAGACACCGTTGCAGTACTCAACCCTAGCTCTTCGGCAATATCACAAATTCTTACCCGTTTTTCTTCCATCCTATTCTCCTGATATGATTTATATGTAGTTTAAGTTAATGCTTATATACATTATATCACCAAAGAGAAAAAAAGCAACGCAGCAAAATCCAAACACTTAGAAAACAAAATCGAGTGTCCATTTCCAACATTCAAGTTGGTTATGAACACTCGATATGGTGCGGGTAACAGGACTTGAACCTGCACCGAGGAATCCCGACTAGAACCTGAATCTAGCGCGTCTGCCAATTCCGCCATACCCGCATATTAATTATTTTATAGACGGCGTTAAGACATCAATTTGTCTATCCCATCCGACTGCGCTTCCGCGAAACTCTTGCGAAAAAATTTAATATCCTCTACATTTTACACGGCGAGGACGACCGAGACGGAGCTTACGTTCAGATAAATTTTACTTTTCAGCTTAATCCGCAATACGGTGAAAACCACCAAAAGATATTATATATTCAATTAGCTTACTTGTCAAGATAAAATTTAAACCGCAAGAACATCAAAAAAATGCCTTGCGGTTTCATTATTACTCTTTATCTTCTGTATTATCCTCTGTGCTTTCAGTTTGTGTTTCTTTTTCAACAGCGGGTTTTCTCTGCTTTATTATAATAAGCACAGTACCGACCACGATCGCTGCAATAACAAGTGCTACAACTATATAGAGTGCGGTATTCGGCGAATCATTGTCGTCATTTGCTGAAGTCGTTATCTCAACTGCTGAATTTGTGGTTGTTTCAACTGCCTCAGTAATATCTGCCGCTGTGGTGCTGTCAGTTGATGTTGAATCTTCAGAAGCATCAGTTCTATCTGCAGATGATGTATCGTTTTTATCTGTGCCTGCAGATGCTGCCTTGTCGGTCTGTGCAGTAGTTGCCGGCATGGAGTTTGTAACGACTACGGTGCCATTATCTACCGTGATATTACCTGTATTTAAAATTGCTTGATATGATATAAGGTCGGCATCAAAGAAAGAATCTTCGTTAGTAATAATATCTATATCATAAACCGCAGCGTCAGCATCCGAATTGACCTTGAACTTCAAAGTACAAAGTACACCGTTACCGGTAACGTCTTCAATTCCCTCATTCATAAAGCTGACTTGGCCGTCAGTAGTGTCAGTATTGCCTATAAAGCCGCCTTCCTCTGCATTCGCACTATCTCCAAAAATATCACCGTTAACTATCTCTTTTAAGTCGAGTGCTTCGTTATCATATCTTATGCTAAACTCAGCGCCCCAGATACCGGGATTATTGGAAATAGTGATATCTACCTCTACTGTATCACCTGCTTTTGCCTTAACTTTTTCTACTGTAAGGGTAAACTCATTATCAGCATAGGCAACAGATGCTGTGCAGATCATCATAATCACAGCTACTGCCACCGCCAAAAGCTTCTTAACCATATTATATTACATCCTTTCAAAAGCTATATTACGCATATTTTTATACAGTATAACATATAATAAATAATTTTGCTACAACAAATGCCATAAAAAATATGCCAACAGTTTTGTATATTTTTTATAAAAACTTGATTTTTGCCGCTGTTTAATGTATATTAAATATGAATAATATAAAACAAGGGTTAGTGTGGTATGAGATTTAAAACTGCAATTATTTTTATGCTTATATGCATTATGATAACTCCGTTTTGTGTGAGTGCCGACAGTGTTTCGGTCAAATTTGGTGATGTTAACGAGCATTCCTTTTCGGTGAATCTGCCGGGTAGCTACGATGTTATCGTATCAGAAGACCTGAACCGTGATTCTGACTATTTTACCAATCTTCCGTTGACAAAAAACGAAGCAATAGAAAAATTCAACAACGGCGCTTTACTTTGTGCATACGCAGATGATAAAAGCGGTGAGATCAGCATAACCTCATCGACCGACGGCTTTGCCGGTGAGATAGGAAACCTCACTCCTATGCCTGATGATGCTAAACAGATGGTTATCTCCGACCTTAAAGCGACACTTGAGCAGCAAGGTCACATCATGCTCTATCATCCGGAAATAATACACATCGGCGAATACGATTTTATCAGCTACACCGCAAGAATAGGCAATACCGAAAAGGGTTACAGCTATGCCGCTGCATTCACCGTGATAGGCGGAAATGTGTATGAGATAACCTGCTACAATGCATCTGCTATTCCCGATGATGCAACTGTTGAAGCCACCGAAAATATAATTAAGTCATTTCACCTCAACATCAAGGGTGATAAAGCGCAGATATCCGTAAACGGTGTGCAATCGTTCTTTGCGGTCGTTGCAATATGTATTGCGGCAGTTGTGGCATTACTTTCGGTAATATCAATAGTTAATGCTATCAAAAATCGCCGCAGGGATGAAACCGTGCGGTTAAGAAAGAGAGATTAAAAAGTGGCAGGGAACGATGTCAGCACCGAATTAAAGGAATTACAAGGCAAAAATCTTGAACTTATAAAATATTTTTGCAAAATATGCAATGAAAACGGTCTTCGCTTTTATCTTTGCGGCGGAGGCTGTATTGGTGCTGTTCGACACGGTGGATTTATCCCGTGGGATGATGATGTTGATGTATTTATGCCCCGTCCCGATTACGAGCGGTTGCGTGATGTGTGGAAAAAAAGTGCTGATAAGCGTTATGTTTATTCAAAAACAGATAAAAACGAATACACACGTTTGCAGTTTGCGGCTGTGTGTGACACAAAAACCACATTTATTAAAACACGGCAATGCGATCTTGACATTCCTCACGGAATACGCATAGATATACTGCCGCTTGATGGTTGCCCAAACGGACGTTTTGCACGCAAAACACAGATACTCTGGGCGCTTTTATATTCAATGTTTATAGTCGGTGAGCCGCACACCAGCAAGGGTAAGCTGTTGGAGCTGCTTGGAAGAGCTGCGCTGTTTTTCTTCAGGACGCCGAAATCACGCTACCGTGTATGGCGCTTTGCAGAAAAACAGATGAGCAAATACGATTTTGACAAAGCAGACAAGGTAACAGAGCTTTGCGCGTGGTATCAATATATGGTGAATGAATATCCTAAAAGCGCATTTGCCGAACAGCTTTATCTGCCTTTTGAGAATACTGAGCTACCCGTGATGAACGGATATGACACATATTTAAAAATGGCATTCGGTGATTATATGCAACTACCTGGTCAGGACAAGCGTGTACCCACGCACGAGGTAGTGTGGTTTGATCTTGATAAGTCCTACACCGAATATAAAGGAATTTACTACTGCAATGAATGATATAAATACAGTTCTTGCCGCTCTGCTTTGTACAAAGCTCGGAGCTGATAAAGAACATAAAGCCGTATCCCCCGCTAATTGGCATAAACTGATGCGTTCGCTGTACCGTAAGGGGATCGAAAATCCATCCGCTCTTCTTCATATGGATGAAGCAATGCTTAAAAATATCGACGGTATCGACGGCCGACTCTGTAAGTCGGTCGTTAGTTTGTGTAAAAGCTATGACAATGCAGCGGCTTCAATGGAAAAGCTGAATGCCGACGGAATATACGCCATCGGGATGGACAGTGAGTATTATCCCGAAAGAATAGTAAAGGCCAGAGAAAAGGACGCTCCTCCCATATTTTATATATACGGAAACAAGGAGTTGCTGAAAGGCAGGATGATATCCGTTACAGGTGCACGTAATCCTCAATCAGAAAGCGAGAATTTTGCAAGGCGTTGCGGTATTGCAATAGCCGATAATAATTACACGCTCGTATCGGGCGGTGCAATCGGCTGTGATACGATAGCTCAAAATGCCGCATCCGGATGCGGCGGCAGCTGTGTTATATTCCCTGCTGCACCGATGTATATGACACTTAAAAATCAAAAATTCCGTCATCTTTGTCAAAGCGGAAGAATGTGCCTTGTTTCGGACGTAAACCCATATTTTGATTACTCAAAAGGGGCAGTGCTGCGCCGCAACAAATATATCTATATCTGTTCCGATGCCTCGTTTGTATGCGAAAGCGGCAACGGCGTCGGCGGCACATACAGAGGTGCTTTGGAATATCTGCAAAACGGCGGTAATAATGTATATGTATTCAAAAATGATAAATTATTAGGCAACCGTCTTTTATGCGAAAACGGTGCGGCAAACTGTGAAATAGACGAAATCAGCCGCAAAATCAGCGATATTATCGGTAAATAAACTATAATTATTATTAAATGCACTTTTTAAATCGTTAATATTGTTAATTGAAAAATATACAAATTTGTATTAAAATTATATAATAGACATTTTGAAAGGAAGATCCTAAATGAACTATAAAGAAATGAGTGCCGCTGCGCTTAAAGACGAATTCAAGGCATTGAGTGAAAAATACAATGAGTTTAAGGCTCTTGGCTTAAAGCTTGATATGTCACGCGGTAAGCCCGGTGCAGAACAGCTTGATATATGCAAAAACCTGCCTGAGCTTGTTGATAATGACAATGTTTATTCAGAAAGCGGTGTCGATTGCCGTAACTACGGCGGACTTGATGGTATTCCTGAAATGAAGCGCATTTTTGCAGAGCTTTTCGGATGTCCTGAAGACAATGTAATTATCGGTGAAAACTCATCACTTCATATGATGTTTGATATTATCGCACAGGCCATGTCAACAGGTCTTGACGGCGAAGAACCGTGGGTAAATCAGGGTAAAGTAAAATTCCTCTGTCCTTCTCCGGGTTATGATCGTCACTTCGCAGTTACCGAATATTTCGGCATTGAGAACATTATGATTCCCATGACAGAAAACGGCCCTGATATGGATATGGTTGAGGAATACATCAAGGACCCGAAGGTAAAGGGTATCTGGTGTGTACCGAAATACTCCAATCCCGACGGTGTTTCTTACTCTGATGAAACTGTTATCCGTCTTAGTGAAATGAAGCCTGTCGCAAATGATTTCCGCATTATGTGGGATAACGCATACGGTGTGCATCACATCTACGAAGAAAAGGAAAAACAGGATCAGGTGCTTTGCCTTTATCAGGAATGTATCAAGCGCGGTACTGAAAAGCGTGTGCTTATGTTTATGTCTACATCAAAGATAACATGGCCCGGCAGCGGTGTTGCAGCGCTATGTGCATCAAGTCATAATATTGATCTTATGAAAAAGCGTATGTCATTCCAGACCATAGGACCTGATAAGATTAACCAGCTCCGTCATGTAAGAATGCTGCGAGACGCCGCAGGCATTGAAGAACTTATGAAAAAGCACGCCGCTATCATCCGCCCGAGATTTGAGCTTGTGCGTGATATATTTGAAAAAGAGCTTGCTCCCGTGGGCTGCGGCAGATGGACTAATCCCAACGGCGGCTATTTCATCAGCTACTACGCTCCTGAAGGCTGTGCAAAACGCACCGTTGAGCTTTGTAAGGCTGCCGGTCTTGTTACAACTCCGGCAGGTGCAAGCTATCCCTACGGTCATGACCCGAAGGACAGCAACATCCGTATAGCGCCCACTTATCCTCCGACAAGTGAATTGAATCAGGCGCTTGAGCTTTTCTCAATATGCGCTCGTCTTGCGTATATTGAAAAGCTGATGGCAAACGGTAAATAAACCGACATTTTTGTGTCAATGTTTACAATATATTTACCGATACTCATTGACTTTTATGGCAATTTAATATATAATATCTTCTATAATGCTATTTTTGGAGGAATCAATACCAATGAAAAAAACAAAAAGGATAACCTTTTTCATTGTTGCTGTATTGATCATTGCCTTCACCGTGGTTTCGCTCTTCGGCGTACATTCATATTACGGTGATAACAAGATCACATACATCAAAGGTGCCAGCGATATCCGCTGGGGTATCGACATCCGTGGCGGTGTTGAAGCTGTATTCAAGCCGGTAGGCATAGATGAAGACAGCATCAGCGACGATGATATGAAAAAGGCCGAAAACATTATTAAGCTTCGTCTTACTTCACAAAACATCACCGACTACGAGATAAATACAGATACTACATATAATCAGATAGTAGTCCGTTTCCCGTGGCAGACCGATGAAAAGGACTTTGATCCCACCGCAGCCGTTGAAGAGCTCGGTCAGATGGCAAAGCTCACCTTCTGTGAGGGCAGTGAAAATAATGAAACCGTTATTCTTGACGGATCTTATATCAAGAACGCACAGGCTGCTGTTAATCAGGAGACAAGTGAGTATTATGTAGCACTTGAATTCACTTCAGCAGGTGCATCAATTTTTGCAGACGCTACTAACCGACTTTTGCACAATACCATATCCATTTGGCTTGATGATGAAATGATCTCTGCTCCTACCGTTGAGCGCGTTATCACAAACGGCCAGGCAAGCATCACCGGTAACTTCACATATGAAGAGGTAACAGAGCTTGCAGATACTATCAGCGCAGGCGCTTTGCCGTTTTCGCTTTCGGTTGATGATTCAAAGCTCAGCATCGTAAGCCCAACCTTGGGTGAATCCTCACTCAATGTTATGCTTATTGCAGGTGTTGCAGCATATATCCTTATCGTCATCATTATGATTGCACTTTACAGAATGCCCGGTTTGGTTGCATCACTTTCAATCACCTGCACTATTGCAGCGTTGTTTGCTTGCATTTCAGGATTCTTCCCCGGTATAAACAGCTTTACGCTCACTATTCCCGGTATCGCCGGTATTATCCTCTCAATAGGTATGGGCGTTGACGCAAACGTTATCACCGCAGAGCGCATAAAGGACGAATTCAAGACAGGCAAGACTATTGACGGTGCTATCAACAGCGGTTACAAGCAAGGCTGGGGCGCTATTCTTGACGGTAATGTAACAGTTGTTATTGTATCAATTGTACTTATGGGTGCCTTCGGTCCGACTGACACACTCTGGTCAAAGATCGTTACTCCGCTTATGTTTATGTTCAAATCGTCAATTACCGGTGCCGTTTACTCCTTCGGTTATACACTTTTGATCGGCGCTATCTGCAATCTCTTGATAGGTGTAGCTCTTTCAAGACTTATGACCAAGAGCCTTGCACAATTTAGAGTATTGAGAAAGCCGTGGCTGTTCGGAGGTGTTAAGAATGGTAAATAAGTATATTAAAATTACAGATAAATTCAAGTTCTTCATTTTGATCCCCGCAGTCATTCTTGTAGTCGGCATTATTATGAACATCGTAGTAGGTCCTGAGCTTGATATCAACTTCAAGGGCGGTTCTACAGTAACCTACACATATACAGGTGAGCTTGATACTGAAAAGGCTGACGATGTTGTAACAAACGCTCTTGCGGTAAAGTCTGAAAGAACTGTTCTTACCTTCACCTACACAGGTTCTATTGATTCAGATGCTATTGAGAGTGCTGCTCTTAATTCAGTTAAGGATCGCACATTTACCCGTATAGCATTCAGTGCCGCTGATGATAACAAGAGTTTTTCAATCTCAACCACCGGCGCAGAATTCCTTACAGATGCAAACGCAAAAGCAGTAGAGGATGCACTCAATGCCGCTTTCGAAGGCAATGAGATCACCCTTTCCGGCAAAACAGACACAAGTGAAAAGCTTGATGTTAACATCACAACAAGCAAGGGCTACGCTTCAGAAACTACAAACCTTGTCATTACAGTTGTGGGAAATAAATCTATCGCTACCGATCAGGTTGAGGCTATTACAGCAGATCTTATCGAAAGTTTCGCTGACAACAGCATTTCAGATCAGCCTAATGTAACTTCAGTTGATGCAAGTGTTGGTGCAAGCTTCTTTGCAAAGAGTCTTTATGCGCTCGGCATTGCAAGCGTATTGGTAGTTATTTATGTAGGTATCCGTTTCAGAAAGATCGGCGGTATTGCAGCGGCACTTACAGCGCTTATTGCACTTATTCACGATGTAGCAATAGTTTACTGCTTCAATGTTATCTTCGGTATAACTATCAACGATCAGTTTATAGCAGTTATTCTCACTATCCTCGGTTACTCACTTAACGATACTATCGTTATATACGACCGTGTGCGTGAAAATACTGCCCTTTACGGCAGCAAGATGACCTCAAGAGAACTTGTTGACCGTTCTGTTTCACAGTGTTTGAAGCGTACTATCGTTACAACAGTAACTACATTCGTAGCTATTACTTGCGTAACAGTTGTTGCGGCTATCTTTGGTCTTACATCGATCCTCACCTTCTCTATCCCGATGTCGATCGGTATAATTGCGGGTTCATTCTCATCTAACATCGTTGCAGGCCCGCTCTATGTATTCTGGCTCGAATTCAAAGAGAAGCATAACATTGGCAAGAAAACCACTGTTAAAAAGGCAAAGAAGACAACAAAGAAAAAGAAATCTAACAAAGTTATCAAATACTAAAAACAAAATTCGGCGCAGAGCTAATATCTGCGCCGAATTCTTTAATCTATTATACTGTGCTGATTTCAACGCAAACGTATGCTTAATAAATAATCGGCATCTGTTTCGAAGAGATCATTGTGTATTCCATTAAAAAGCCATATCTGCTACAAAACCGTTCTGTGAGATCACAGAACGGTTTTAAATTTATTTACCCATATGTTCAAGATTTTTCTTGATAAGCTCGCAACGCTGCTTTACGCAATCAACAGAACGCAGCGGATCTTCAGGAGTATTGAACGCATAATCAAGCAATTCCTCAACAGGAATAGTCGCTACATGAGTTCTTGTATCACTCGAAGCGTAATATATATGAACAAGACCATCATCGTCAACAACAGCACCGTTTGTAAACAGTACATTTGACACATCACCCACACGCTCTTCAGCAAGCGGTGCCATAAAGTAACCGGATGGCTGTGCAATAACTTTAAACGGATCGTTTAAGTCAGTCACAAAAACATAAAGCACATAACGAAGTCCTGCTGCTGTATTACGCACACCATGTGCTATATGTACCCAACCCTTTTCCGTCTTGATCGGGACAGCGCCTGCGCCGTTTTTACCCTCTGTGATGGTATGATAACGACGAGGTGAAATAAGTATCTCCTCATTGATCACCGCATTTTCTATCGTATCACAAAGGCCGAGACAAACACCGCCACCGCTTCCGGCTTCAATAAACGAATCCTGCGGGCGAGTATAAAAAGCATATTTTCCGTCAATAAATTCAGGGTGAAGCACGCAGTTGCGCTGCTGACTTGATTTTGTTTTAAGATTGGGAAGACGCTCCCAATTAACTAAATCCTTTGTTCTTACAATACCAGCATCAGCAAGTGCAGATGAAAGATCAGCTGATGACTTGTCCTTACTTTCAGAACAGAAAACGCCGTAAATGTATCCGTCCTCATGCTGTGTCAAGCGCATATCGTAAACGTTGGTTTCATCAGGATATATATCCGGTAACTGAACGGGATAATCCATAAACTTAAATCCATCAACACCGTTTTCTGAACTTGCAACGGCAAAAAAGGATTTACGATCTGCCCCTTCAACACGGGCAACAAGATAAAACTTGCCGTTCATATAAAGTGCACCCGAATTGAATACCGCATTTATTGAAAGGCGCTCAAGAAAATACGGATTTGTTGCTTCGTTCATATCAAAGCGCCAAAAAGGCGGAACATGATCTCTTGTAAGCACGGGATTTTTATACCTTGTGACAACACCGCCGCAAAACGGCTTTTTCTCATTCTTCTTATTAATAATACTCTCGTATCTTTCAATTTCACATTGCATTTTTTCTTTAAATGACATTTATGTTACCCCTTTGCGTTGTAATACACTTTGTATTATACGAGCATCGGAAAAAGTAGTCAAGTGCATTTTTAGAAAACTTACTTTGCAAATTGTGAAATTATTTCCTCTGCCGTTGAATTTTAATATTATATGTGATATAATTACAATGTTTATTATATAAGTAAAGGAAATGTTTGCCGAATGTCAAGAAAGCTAAAAAAGAACGGTTTTGTCGAGGGTACGCTGATAGCGTATCTCTGTATTGTACTGACAAAGCTGCTCGGTGCATTTTATATCATCCCGTTTTACAGCATAATCGGTGAAACCGGTGGATTTATTTATTCCTGCACATATAGCATATATAACCTTGTATATAACATCTCCACCTCCGGAATCCCTATTGCAATGAGCATACTTATTGCAGAATACAATACAAAGGGTATGTACGCCGCTAAAACCAAACTATACCGTACCGGACTTGCTATTATCGGTGTCATTTCTGCTGCTGTATTCATTTTCCTGCAGCTTTTTGCAAATGATGTGGGCAGATTTTTTATGGATACGATGGAGGATACATCCGCAGTCAGCGTTGCGGATATCGCATCGGGTGTAAGAGCAGTGTCGGTATGTATCCTGATCGTACCGTTTTTGAGTATAAAACGCGGATATTTGCAAGGTCATAAGCTGATATCCGTATCCTCCATTTCACAGGTTGCAGAACAGATAGTTCGCATTGCAATAGTACTGCTCGGATCATATATAACAGTAACATTGATGGGAATGCACGTAGTAGTCGGTATCGATATCGCTCTGCTCGGTGCTGCGGCAGGTGCAATAGCGGCGCTTGTTTATATGATGCTGTGTGAACGCCGAGCCGATATCAAGAAGACCGGTGGTGATATTGCACCTCCAACAAAGCTATTGATAAAGCGTATACTCGCTTGCAGCATCCCAGTTGTTATAGTAGCAGTTTCAACTAATCTTATCGAGATCGCTGATGCAAAATTCGTAATAAGCGGGCTGAAAACGCTCGGCTATTCCGATGAAGATACCCAGCTTATCTCAAGTATTATTTCAAGTTTGGGCCCCCGCATCTGCGCTCTTATCACCTCCCTCACCTTCGGACTTACCGCAAGCCTTATCCCTGCGATGTCCTCACATTTCGCCAAAGGTGAAATTACACTTGCAAACCAGAAACTTAACAGAGCCTTGAATATGATAATATATATATCAGTACCGCTTGCTATCGGCATTGCGCTTTTGTCCTCTCCCGTTTATCAGTTGTTCTATGGGCTCAACGATTACGGTCCTTTTATGCTGAAATTCCTTGTTGTGATAAGCGTTATTACATCAGTTAAGGATGTTCTCGGTATGGCTATGCAGGGAATGGGCAAGACAAAGACGGTTATTATTTCAACTTTGTCAGGAATAGCTGCAAACCTCTGTATTGCATATCCGTTAACGATAGCCTTCGGCAATACAGGTCTTCCCGGATATCTCGGTGTAATGCTTGCTATGTTTATTGGGCACGGTATCAATATCGTGATAATAATGATAACGCTTCACCAAAAATCAGGCTTTAACTATAAATCGGTATGGAGTATGATGATACGCAGTATCGTACCGAATATTGGTATGATAGCTGTAGTACTGCTTCTCGGTATGTTTATACCGATACCCGCAACAAGAGGCATCGTTCAGATAATCTATCTTGCTATCTACGGTATTGCCGGCGCTGCTGTATATTTTGCCCTTTCATATGTATTCGGCGGAATGCAGATGGTATTCGGTGATAATATCTTATCAACAGTTAAAAACAAGCTATTAAGAAAGCACTAAAGGGGAAAACAAAAATGATCAAGCATTTTTATGAATCAGACATACTTTTGCCAAAATCGAATTTTGAAAAATGGTCAGTGGTTGCGTGCGATCAATTCACATCTGAGCCTGAATATTGGGATAAGGCAACGCAGATGGCGAACGGTACACCAAGCGCATTAAACATCGTACTGCCTGAGGCACATCTTGATGGTAACGACGGTGAAAAAATCGCAAAGATAAACAAGAATATGTACTCATATCTTGAAAACGGTGTTTTCTCAGAGCACAAAAACTCATTCGTATATGTTGAACGCACTCAGTCCGACGGTCGCATCCGCTGCGGTATAGTAGGAATGATAAAGCTATCTGATTATGACTATAAAAAAGGCTCCTCAGCACTTATCCGTGCAACAGAGGCAACTGTGCTTGAACGCATACCGCCGCGTGTAAACATACGCCGTGATGCACCGCTTGAATTACCACACATACTCTTGCTTGTTGATGATCCCGATATGACGGTGATTGCACCTCTGAAAAATAAAAAGAACGAGTTTTCTCCCGCATATAGTTTTGATCTGATGCTTGGCGGCGGTCATATTGAAGGCTACTTTACCAATGAAAACACAAATGCGGAAATTCATTCTGCGCTTGACGCTCTCATTGAAAAAAGCGAAGATAAATTGCTGTTTGCCGTGGGCGACGGCAATCATTCGCTCGCATCTGCCAAAGAATGTGCAGCACTCGATCCCGATAATGACGCTGCACAGTATGCGCTTTGCGAAATAGTGAATATCCATGATGAAGCCATTGAGTTTGAACCAATCTACCGTGTACTGTTTGGCTGCGATGCGCAAAAGGTAATCTCTGATTTTATTGCTGATAACAGCGGTGATGGCGAAAAACATAGTTATCAATGCATATTCGGAAATGAAACCAAAGATATCAGCGTAAAAGCCTCAGCAAAGCTACCTGTAGGTACATTGCAGGTTTGGCTTGATGAATACCTGAAGGCTCATCCGGAAATAAAAATCGATTACATACACGGTGAGGATACAGTTAAAAATCTTTGCCGAAAAGAAAACACCCTCGGATTTATATTCGACGGTATGAAAAAGGATGAACTTTTTGACGCTATACGTCTTGACGGCTCGCTGCCGAGAAAGACCTTTTCAATGGGCCATGCTGCTGACAAGCGTTACTATGTAGAAGCACGGAAAATCAAATAATGAACAACCAAAACATTAAATTTGCAATTTTTGATATGGACGGCACTCTCACCGACTCTATGGGGTTTTGGCGTGTTGATATACCTCATTGTATCAAAGAATTCGGTTTTGAAGGCACGGTTCCGGAAATGCACGCCATACTGCGAAACACCGTTTATGAGATACCGGGCAATGACGAAGGCTTGCAAATTAAAGTATCCGGTGAAAAGTTGCAGGCAGCATATCGGAGAATCGTCAGCACGCTGAATGAGCTTTACAGTACTGCAAAACTCAAGCCCGGAATGAAGACACTGCTCGAACAGCTTAAAGCAAACGATGTGCGTATGTGTATTGCTACCGCTACCGCAAGAGAACAGGTTGAAATATGTCTTAAATCAGCAGGAATATCGGATTATTTCGAGTTTCTGGTATGTGCGGGTGAGTATAAAAACGGAAAAATGACGCCCGAAATCTTTATAGACATTATGAAACGTTTCGGGGCTTTGACATCCGAAACCGCAGTTTATGAGGATTCATTATACAGTATAAAAACCGCAAAGCGGATCGGACTTTATGTTATCGGTGTTGAGGATCGCTTTGCAGTCAAACACAGAGATGAAATAATAAAGCTCTGTGATGAATATATTGCGATAGATTAAAAGCAGACGATGATATACCGTTTGAAATCGTATTCAAAAACACAAAGACAACCAGCAGCAATATAACAAATCTTGAAGTTGATAAATATTTCTTTGTTAAATCAGAAGCTAATCATGATGCTGTTGTAAGTGAGGATAACTGCTATGTTGCACAAGATAAAATAACAGTATCTACTGCTGCAGATTTTGTTACTGCACTTACCAATATTGAGTTTGAAGGCACAATTATCTTTGATGCTGACATCACACTCACCAATGCTTGCAGCATCACGAAGGATATGACGATAGACCTTAACAGTCATACTTTAAGCAGCGGCACACTAAAGCAAGGCATCAGCATATCCGCCGACAGCACTACCTGCGCTATTAAAAACGGTACAATAGTTGCTGACGGTTCAAGCGGTGTTATGAACTACTTTATCGATATAGCAAAGGACTTGTGGATATGCAACGATAACTATCGGTGATTATCGAAAAACTATCTATGCCGATTATGAAAATTTGATTTCCGACAACAACTCAAGAACTATCTGCTATATTGCAAACTGCGTAAAGAATGACAGCAATGTTTATAATACATTGATTGACAGCTACAAACAAACAGTTGATGATTTTGCATTAAAATACGAAGCTGAATAGTTTTAAAGGGTAGCACTTTGCTACCCTTTTTATGCAGTTATCATCAGCATATCTTCAGGAGATATATGCGGCTGCAAGGTGCAGTTTATTGCGTGAGAAATAAGCTTTGCCGCACGTGAGATAAGCAGATCAACCTCTTTTGGTGTTATCATCATAAGCGCCGCAGAGTCAACACATTGCTTACCTGTAAGGTCATACACCAAAGTTCCTGCATCAACAACGGTCGGCACACCAACGGATATCACCGGAATTCCAAGCGTACGTTTGCTCAATTCACTTCTTGCATTGCCGACACCTGAACCTGGCACAATACCGGTATCTGAAAGCTGTACCGTACAGCCAAGACGGGAAAGTCGGCGTGAAGCAAGTGCATCTATTGCAATGACACAGGAAGGAGATATCCGATCTATCACCGAATACAGCATTTCGCCAACCTCTATCCCCGTTTGACCGAGTACCCCCGGTGATATCACTGATACACTGCGAAGTTCGCCTAGACCTGTCTTTTCACATAACTCTTTAGAAATATGCCGTGTTGCAAGTATTCCGTCAGCAACCTTAGGACCTAATGCATCGGGCGTTATTGCGGTATTGCCGATACCACAGATAAGCACAGAACCGCTCTTTGGCAGCATCAGCTTTAATTCCTCGCTTATCACTTCTCTTGCCTCTTCGTCCCCCACACTGCCGGATAACGGCGAGGTCTGCACAGTAATATAATTTCCGCAAGGACGACCAAGCTCCTTTTCTCCTTTTTCATTGAAAACATTTATGCGTGTTATTTTTATGTCCCCATTTTGGAATTCTTCAACTTTGATCCCGTCATTCGGTTTTTTTGCCGCTTCATGATGTTCAATACAAAGGTCGCTGCGAAAATTCATTATAATATCACCTTAAAAGATCGATTTTATCTTATTTTTTGAGAAAAACCATAAAAAATACTTGCAATTTACTTAAAAAGATGTTAATATGTTCTGTGCAGGTTTTCTGACTCACGATGTATTGTGAGAAGTTTTATAAGGAGGTGTCCTGATGCCGAACATTAAGTCAGCTAAAAAGCGTGTAAAGGTTATCGCTGTAAAGACTGCCCGTAACAAGGCTTACAACTCAAGTCTTAAGACTGCTGTTAAGAAGGCAAATGTTGCAATCGAAACTTCAGCTGCTGATAAGAACGAGCAGGTTAAGCTCGCAGTTAAGAAGATCGATATGGCTGCTCAAAAAGGTCTTATGCACAAAAATACTGCTGCAAGAAAGAAATCAGCGCTTGTTAAAAAGCTCAACGCAGCACAGTAAAATAAACAAAAATCTGCCGGCAATTTTAATTGCGTAAGGGCAGATTTTGTTTTTTATATTGACATTTTCCAACATTAATAGTATTATAATTATATAAATTGATGCAAGGAGAATTCTTATGAAAAATAATAAGGTTAATATTATTACATTGATCGCAAGCATACTCGTTATCGCTGCTGCAATCGGTACTGCTGTTTACTTTATTACAAAACATATAAACAAAAAGAAAAACATGGAGTATTTTGAGTACGACTGTATGGACGATTGCTGCGACTGTGATTGCGACTTTGAAGGCGACGAACCCGTTGAGGAAGAAGCGGCCGAATAATTTTTTGCAAATTAAAGAGGAAAGACAGATAACTGTCTTTCCTCTTTTGTTTTTATACTCCCTCAAAATCGAAATCAGGTATATATTCACCGATTGCGCTTGATCTATCCTGCATAAACCCTTGAAATCCGTATTCGCTTGCCGCATCGATAACTTTTTCATATTCAAAGGTAGTCAGCCTTCGGTTTATTTCGGGATGATCCTTTGCATTCCCATTTGGCACATACTGACTCATCAAACTTAATAAAAACTTGTCTGTGCCGTATCTTTCATACAGGATTTCGAGAATCTTCAACGAATCCTTATAGCACGACGGCATAACAAGATGTCGAACGATAACACCGCTTTGCATAATTCCGTCGTCATCGATAACCGGATTACCTGCAATAGCTATCATTTCGTCAAGCGCGGATATTGCTTTTTCAAAATAATCCACTGCCTTGCAGTAGCGGTCGCTTAATTCGCTGCTGTAAAACTTGATATCCGGCATAAATATATCCACTACCTCGCCGAGCGCACGAACGGTACTGACATTTTCATATCCACCGCAGTTATACACTATCGGTATATTAATCTCCGCTTGCTTTGCTGCGGTGATTATCTTGTCCGCATACATAGTACCGGTGACGAGGTTTATATTGTGAGCACCCTTACTTTCAAGCTCGCAGAATATTTCGGCAAGGCGCTGAACTGATACTTCTTTCCCTTTCATTTCGGCACTTATACAGTGATTTTGACAAAAACAGCACTTCATATTGCACCCGCTGAAAAACACAGTTCCTGAGCCGTTAGTGCCCGAAATACACGGCTCTTCAAATTTATGGAGATATGCCTTTGCAAGATATATCTTATCATCAATTGAGCAAAAACCGACTTTTTGTTTTCGGTCTGTCAAACAGTTTCTGGGACAAAGTCTGCATTCCATAAAGAGCCTCCGTATAAAAAGTCGGGATACTCAAAAAGAGCATCCCGAAAAGAATATAACACATTTTAATACAAAAATCAATCCTGCGGTTTTGTAACGTGCGGACAAACGAGCGCATCCTCACGCAGAGTAGGCTCGCACCATCTTACAGCATTTTTAATAACGGTTTGAATCTCTTTAATGTGGTATGTAGCATGAGACTCGTGTCCCGGTTGGAAGTAGAAAACTTTACCGTTTTCTCTGCGCCAGCAACAACCCGCTCTGAATACTTCGCCACCCTCGTATGAGCCGATAAATATCAATTTGTCCGGCTCAGGAATACCAAATGGCTCGCCATAAGTTTCTTCTTCAGGAAGATAGATATATTCGCCAATGCCTTGGGTAATTGGGTGAGAAGGTGCGATATTCCAAACTCTTTCATAATCGCCATCCTCACGCCAATGTAATGTACAAGATGTTCCCATAAGTGCTTGGAACGGTTTAGCTAAATGAGCAGAGTGCAAGAAAATGATACCCATACCGCTTCTTACAGCGTCTGCTACCATTTTTGTTGCAGAATCCGGCACTTCGCTATGCTTGCAGTGAGCCCACCAAATCATAACGTCGGTATCGTCTAAAAGCTCTTTGGTAATACCTGCGTTCTCGATTAAATTACCATCTTTATCAAATTGGGTAACAGTTTTAACATCAAACTCATCGTTTAAAACGCTTTCAAGATATTTATGAATACCTTGTGGATAATGTCTGATAACGTCTTTTTGCTGCCAGGCGCCATCTTGTATAAATTCATTCCAAACAGTTACTCTAATCATAAATATTCTCCTTAAATATCAGTTTTAACGACTGAATTTTCCTCCGCTGAACGGAATGCCGCTTCCATTACCTTTATAACACGCAGCGCTTCCTCCGGCTTTATCTTCAGCTCTGCACCTTCAATGGCTGCTACAAGCTGACGGTACACTACTTCAAGCGTATCCTCAACATCCATCGGCTCTGTTAACTCTATACGCTCAACTGTGTCAGGATGGCGGGGTGCCATTGTTTTAGTAGGTCCCGCTTTGGTATAGAATATTTCCTCATCCCACTGATTCTGCTTGTCAACCACGCGCACAAGCTCACCGTTGCATTCCCAATCGTCAATCCTGAGCGAGCCGTCAGTACCATAGGCATACCAACGGGGATGTGTGACATAGTTATTGGTTGCAACCTCAATAATGGCGGTAAGTCCATCAGAAAACTCCATTGTAAGATGGAAGTTATCATCGACCTCCTTATAGTCTATACTGAACATCTTACAGTATACACTTGTTACCCTAGACTTGTTCATATACATAAGCTGATCGATAAGATGAACGCCCCAATCAAGCATCATTCCGCCGCCAAGCTCCTTTATTGTACGCCAACCCTTAGGCATACCTCTTGAGCCTTCGACACGGCTCTCTATCAGATATGGCTTACCGATAAATCCGTTTTCTACATTGCGCTTCATCAACACAAAATCCTTGTTTGTACGACGGTTCTGGTCAATTGTAAACACCTTACCGCACTCATTTGCAACCGCCATAACTTCAAGCAACTCATCAGAAGTGACCGTGACCGGCTTTTCGCATATAACATGCTTGCCGTGACGCAATGCATCGATACATATTTCCTTATGCACCTCGTTTGTGGCGGCGCAAAGCACGATGTCTATTTCAGGATCGGACAGCAACGCTTCACGCGAAGGATATGCAACAAGACCTTCCTTCTTTGCAAGCGCCATACGTTCAGAGTTCAGATCGAACACGCCCTTGCAGTCCACTCTTTCTTCAGGATGCTCCGAAAC
>JAXJVX010000191.1:0-10269 GCA_036308305.1 Acutalibacteraceae bacterium
CCGCTGCCGGCGCACCGGTAGACCGCCTTGATATATTAAAGCGTGTTTGGGGTGACGGGTATATCGGTGAAGAAAAGATTGTTGATGTAAATATCAGAAGACTTCGTATGAAAATAGAAGACGATCCGTCTGCTCCTCGACATCTTATAACTGTATGGGGCAGAGGATATAAATGGAACACCTAATTTTTATCACACTCTAAAGGAGAAGCTACCGTGGTATCGAACGACATTCAGGTAAAAGGACTGACAAAACGATGGATCATCAATGTTACAAGTGTCATCGTTGTTCTTGTGCTGCTTGCGGAAACACTCCTCTCGATTTTGATATACAACACATATGTAAATTCAGTTAAAGGCGAAATCAATTCACAGATAGCAATGAGCACACCTTTCTTTGAAAGTGTGAGTAAGCTCGGCAGTACTGAATATGAGCAAAGCTGCAAGGAATACACCGCCGAGTATGCAAGAAAAAACGCCACTGAGCTTCAGATGATCGACAAATATGGCAATGTTATTGCATCGTCACAGGGTTTTGTGAGCAACACAAACTTTTATCCGGATTATACATCCGCTCTTGAAGCAAGCGGCGGCAAGGGCTCGTATCTCGGTAAAAACGAAAACGGCGAACATATTATGGCTGTCTGTGTGATGATGCCGGAAGCATCCGGCGAAAGCATTGGTGCCGCACGCTTTATCATTTCTATGGAAAAGGTGTATGAAAACATACTTCAAAACATCATTTTTGCCATGGTGATAGGTGTTGTGATAATACTTATTTCAGCAGGCTCCGGATTTTTATTCTTACGGCAGATACTTAAGCCGATAAGAGATATCACCTCTGCGGCTTTTCGTATCGCCTCCGGTAAATTTGATGACCGACTTCCCGTGACCAATGCCGATGAAATAGGCAAGCTATGCGACACAATAAATTATATGGCGCAGGAGCTTGAAAGCGCAGAAAAAATTAAAAATGATTTTATCTCAACAGTATCACACGAGCTTCGCACTCCCCTCACCGTTATAAAGGGGTGGGGCGAAACTGTCAAGGCATCCGAGGGTGCTGACCCCGAAATAACAGAGCGTGGCATCAATATAATCATCCACGAATCGGAGCGCCTCTCTTCACTTGTTGAGGATCTGCTTGACTTCTCCCGTATGCAGTCGGGCAGAGCACAGATGCAAATGCAAAAAATCGATATACTTGCTGAGCTTGGCGAAGCGGTATATATGTATAAAGGTATGGCGCAAGACGAAGGCGTTACACTAGACTATATCGAACCGGAAATGCTTCCGCCCATTATGGCTGACGCTAACCGACTAAGACAGGTATTTATAAATATTATCGACAATGCAATAAAATATTCCGCAGACGGCGGTCATGTGCTTGTTGAAGCATCTCTTCACGATGTGTTCGTGCAGGTTACTGTCAAGGATACGGGTTGCGGAATTGCTGCGCAGGATATCGGTAAGGTAAAAGAAAAATTTTACAAAGCAAATACTATGGTACGTGGTTCCGGTATCGGTCTTGCAATAGCTGATGAGATTATCAAACAGCACAACGGTATTCTTGAAATTGAATCCACCGAGGGCGCCGGCACGACCGTTACGATTGCGCTGCCATTTATAAAAACCGAAAATTAAAAGGAGAAAAATATATTGAGTAATAAATGCTGTAAAAAGACCTCAATAGGCGGTCAGGCCGTTATTGAAGGTGTAATGATGAAAGGACCCAAGCGTACGGTTCTTGCAGTCAGAGGTTCTGACGGCAACATCGTTGTTGAAGATGTTGACTGCAAGCCTGTGAAAAACAAATTCTTAAAGCTGCCTATTATAAGAGGTGTAGTCGGATTTGTAAATTCTATGCTTCTTGGTTACAAAACTCTTATGCGTTCCGCCGATCTTTCGGGTATGACAGATCTCGAGGAAGAACAGGATAAGCAGAAGATGGAGAAAAAGGCTGAAAAACTGGCTGCTAAAAAAGGCATCAGCAAGGATGAGGCTTTGGAAATAATCAAATGCAAGAGCAATAAAGCAATTGATATACTGCTCGGTGCTGTTATGGTGATTGCATCGGTACTCGGTGTATTGCTTGCAGTGGCTCTGTTTATCTACGCTCCGTCTTATGTTTTCGATTTGATACAGAAAGTCGTTCCAACAGACATCACCAAATTAGCTCCGCTTTTTGAAGGTATCTTGAAGGTAATACTATTTGTCGGATACATACTTTTGGTGTCACAGATGAACGATATAAAACGAGTATTCAAATATCACGGTGCAGAGCATAAAACTATATTCTGCTATGAAGCAGGGCTTGAGCTTACAGTTGAAAATGTAAAAAAGCAGATTCGTTTTCATCCTCGCTGCGGTACATCATTTATGTTTTTGATGATCGCAGTAAGTATACTCGTATCGACTATCCTTGTTCTTATATTTCCCGACATTCGTGAAGTCACATATGTGTGGGGTACAATAAAGCTACTGCTCGTTCCGCTGTTTTGCGGACTAGGATATGAGCTGATTAAGCTTTGCGGCAAATATGATAATATAGCAACACGCATTATTGCTGCGCCCGGCCTTTGGATTCAGCGAATTACTACAAAGGAACCGGATGATGATATGATTGAAGTTGCAATTGAATCATTAAAACCGGTGATTCCCGAAAACGGTGAGGATATTATAGGATGACGCTTCGTGAGCTTTATGGGTTTTGCAAAACCGGTCTTGAATGTGAAAATGCAGGCTTTGAGGCACGGCAGATATGTTTGAAATTCACCGGCTACGATAAAACAAACTTTTTGATGAACTACAATAAAATCGCCGCTCCTGAACTGATAAGCAAATGTGCTGACGCTGTGAAAAAACGCAACAGTGGCATACCGCTTTACTACATTCTCGGCGAATGTGAATTTTACGGATATCCGTTTTATGTAGGGGACGGCGTACTTATTCCACGGCAGGATACAGAAACGCTTGTGGATGAGCTGATAAAGTCCTGCAAGCTGAAAGAATCACCCAGAGTGCTTGATCTTTGCTCCGGCAGCGGATGTATAGCAATATCTGCCTCACTGGAAGCAGGTGTTCATATTGACGCAGTTGAGTATTATGACAAGGCTTATGAATATCTATGTCGCAATATTGAGCTTAACAAAGCAGATGTTACACCGATAAAAGCGGATGCATTGGACTTTTGCGGTGATTATGACATAGTAGTAAGTAATCCGCCGTATATCGCAGAGCGTGAACGAGGCGATCTGTCAAGAGAAGTGCTTAATGAACCGCACACCGCCTTATTTGCTGATGATGACGGACTTGCATTTTACAAGAAGATATCCCAGAACTTCAGAAACAACGAAAACATTACTTTAATGTTCGAGGTGGGCTTTAAATCGGACAGTAAAGTTGCTAATATAATGTCAGACAACGGTTTTAAAAATATCCGCACCGTTGCTGATCTTGGCGGTATCAACCGCATTGTTATCGGAGAAAAGTAAAAGGAGAGATAGAATTATGGCTGAAAAGAAGATCGCAAAGGTTTCCGAAAGAGTAGTGCCGTCTGACAAGAAAAAGGCGCTTGACACGGCACTGGCTAACATTGAAAAAACATACGGCAAAGGCGCAGTAATGCGTCTTGGTGAGCATTCCGCACTTAATGTTGAGGCTATTTCCACCGGCTCCGTTTCACTTGATATGGCGCTAGGTATAGGCGGTATTCCAAAGGGCAGAATTATTGAAATATACGGTCCTGAATCATCAGGTAAAACCACTATTGCACTTCATGCAGTTGCTGAAGCACAGAAAAACGGTGGCATTGCGGCATTTATTGATGTAGAGCATGCGCTTGACCCCGTATATGCACAGGCTTTGGGTGTTGATATTGATTCTCTTTTGGTTTCCCAGCCTGATACCGGCGAGCAGGCACTTGAGATATGCGAACAGCTGGTTCGTTCAAACGCTATCGACATCGTTGTAGTTGACTCAGTTGCAGCGCTTGTTCCGAGAAGCGAGATCGAAGGTCTTATGGGTGATTCTCATGTCGGCGCACACGCAAGACTTATGTCGCAGGCGCTTCGTAAGCTTACAGGTTGCATTTCAAAATCCAACTGTGCTGTTATCTTTATCAACCAGCTTCGTGAGAAGGTCGGCGTTATGTACGGAAATCCGGAAACTACCACCGGCGGACGTGCACTGAAATTCTTTGCAAGCGTGCGTATTGATATAAGAAGAGTTGAAACTTTGAAGGTTCAGGGCGAATCGGTCGGTAACCGTACAAAAGCAAGAATTGTTAAAAATAAGGTTGCTCCCCCATTCAAAGAGGTTGAGTTTGATATTATGTACGGTCAGGGAATCTCATATGAGGGTGAACTTTGTGACCTTGGTGTTAAGTGCGATGTTATCAAAAAGAGTGGTGCTTGGTTCTCATACGGCGATATGAAGATCGGTCAGGGTCGTGATAAGGTCAAGGAGTTCCTCGCACAGAACAAGGATGTTGCCAAAGAGATTGAAGAAAAGATCAAGGAACAGCGTGATGTCCTTATGAATACACGCCGCATTAAAACAAAGATCGATGATGAAGAACTTGTTGTCGATGTTGAACCTGAGGCTAATAAAAAGCCGTCGATTGATCTCGACATTGACATTGCGGTCGAAGACTAATGCTTATCACCGATGTTAAAAAGGCAAAAAAGCATCTTATAGATGTCGAGATAAATGGCGAGATCTATAAGATAGATGAGGAAGCATTTATTGCATCAAGACTGTTTACCGGCTCGGAAATATCTGAAGCCGGTCTTGCGGCTCTGATGTATAAATCTGACCTTATAAGAGCAAAAAACAAAGCTCTGTGGCTACTTTCTCATCGTGACTACTCAAAAAAAGAAATGCTCGGAAAACTAAAGCCTGATTTTGACGCCGATGCAGCAGCCGAAGCTATTGAACTGCTGAGCGAATGCGGTATGATAGATGACGAGCGTTTTGCGCGGGTTTATGCGAATGACCTTGTTAATTTAAAAGGTCTTTCAAAGCGTGGCGTGGTTATGGAGCTTATTAAAAAAGGTATTGATCGTGAAACCGCTGCAATTGTTGCAGAGGAAACTGCGATCGATGAAACCGAAACTATTAAAGAAATTATCAGAGTGCGTTATTATAACTGTCTTGATGATGAAAAAGGAAAACGCCGGATGTTTTCCGGTCTCGCAAGAAAAGGCTATTCCTACAATGCGGTAAAGCACGCACTTGAAGAATATTTGGAGGAAAATGATGTCTATTAAAGTCGGTATGGTTTCTCTTGGCTGTCCCAAGAACCAGACAGATGCAGAAATAATGCTCTCATTGCTTAAAGAGGGCGGTTATGAAATAACCGGTGATGAAAATGCGGCTGATGTAATTATTGTAAACACCTGCGGCTTTATTGCTGAGGCAAAGCAGGAGGCTATTGATAATATTCTTGAGCTTGCCGAGCTTAAGAAAGCAGGCAGCCTTAAGTCTATTATCGTTACCGGATGTATGGCAGAGCGCTATCGTGATGAAATACTTTCCGAAATGCCCGAGGTAGATGCAGTTGTCGGTATCGGCTCAAATAAAAACATCTGCTCTGTTGTGAAAAATGTGCTCGGCGGCTGTAAATACAGTGAATACGGTGAAAAAACCGATCTTTTAATGGATAATACAAGAATTCTCACCTCCCCTTCTTATACTGCATATATCAGAATTGCTGACGGATGTGACAATAAATGTACCTACTGTGCAATTCCTATGATAAGGGGCGGATTCCGTTCAAGAACTATTGAAAGCGTATTGGATGAGGCAAAAACGCTTGCACAAAACGGTGTTAGGGAGCTTGTGCTTATCGCACAGGATACCACCCGTTACGGAGAGGATCTGTACGGAAAATCTGCTTTACCGCAGCTTCTTACAGAGCTTTCCTTGATCGACGGTATTCGTTGGATAAGAATACTTTACACATATCCTGAACGCATTACAGACGAGCTTATTGATGTAATGGCAAGCAATGATAAGATACTTAAATATCTTGATATTCCGATGCAGCACGCAAGCGACAATGTGTTAAAGCGTATGAACAGAAAGAGTGATAACAAATCACTTCGTTCGCTTATTGATAAGCTTCGCCGCAAAATGCCCGACATCACCATACGCACTACATTTATCGTTGGATTCCCAGGTGAAACTGAAGAGGATTTTGCAACACTTTGCGAATTTATAAAGGATATGAAATTCAACCGCGCAGGCTGCTTCACCTATTCAGAGGAGGAGGGCACACCTGCTGCAGAGTTTGACGGAAAAATAGATGAACAGGTAAAGCAAGACCGTTACGATATTCTTATGACGGAACAGTCAGTCGTGAATGAGCAGTTGCTCGATGGTATTATCGGAAAACAGATCACCGTACTTATAGAGGGATATGATTCAATGAACAAGTGTCATTATGGCAGAAGTGAAATGGATGCTCCCGAAATCGATGGTAAGGTATTTATAGTTTCAAAAACTCCGAAATACAATGCCGGAGAATTCGTTGAATGTATAATTACCGACACACTCGACTATGATTTATTGGCAGAGAGCTTATAGAAGGGATCGTTTTTATGAATTTACCTAATAAATTAACACTTGCACGATTTATTATGACTCCGATATTCCTTATTTTAATGCTTGTTGAGTTTCCTCACCATTATCTTGCAGGACTTATTGTGTTTATCATAGCATCACTGACTGATTATTTTGACGGCAAAATAGCAAGACGTGACGGACTTATCACTACATTCGGAAAATTTCTTGATCCTATTGCAGACAAGATGCTTACAACCGCAGCATTTCTGGTGTTTTTACAGAATGGAACCGGCTACGGCATTATATGGATCGTATTCATAGTGCTTGCCCGTGAATTCGTTGTTACATCAGTAAGACTTATATCAGCAGGCAGTGGAAAAATAATTGCGGCAAACATATGGGGCAAGCTCAAAACCGTTATGCAGATGATTGCTATAATTGCAACTATATTTTTCGAGTATGTTATCAGCGAATTCATTTACGGTATTGAACTGCTTCCTGTGATGATAGTTGAGCCGGTGCGTATCGTATGTTCAATATTGCTTTGGATATCTGCTATTCTTACATTTATTGCAGGTATTACTTATGTTATTGACAACAAGGAATATATAAATTTTAATAAATGATATAGACATTTTTAGTTCTTTGTGATATTATATTAATATAGGCTAAAGACTTTGATCAAAAAGAGTAACCGTTTAATCGCTTTAAGAGAGCGTATGTCATTGGCTGAAAGCATATGTAAGCAAGAAACGGCGAAGTGCGTTTGAGAGTCGGTAGGGGGAAAATAAGTATCTCTGCCCGGTAGCCACCGTTAAAGGGCAAAATCGAGTTATAAACAGGAGTGGAACCGCGTTTATTCGCCTCCGTCGCATTTTGCGGCGGAGTTTTTGTTTTTGAAAGGAGATATACAATGTTTGAAAGATTAAAAGAAGACATTGCTACAGTAAAAGCTAATGACCCTGCAGCAACATCTGCTTTTCAGATTTTTTTCTTATATCCCGGACTTAAAGCAGTGAGAATGCATCGCAGAGCAAACTTTTTCTATCGGCATAAGCATTACTTCATAGCAAGGTGGATATCGCAAAGATGCGTAAAGAAAACTAATATAGAGATTCACCCGGGTGCAACCATCGGCAAAAGGTTTTTTATAGATCACGGAACAGGCGTTGTTATCGGCGAAACCGCTGTTATCGGTGATGATGTAGTGGTTTATCAGGGTGTAACGCTTGGCGGTACCGGTAAACATACGGGCAAACGCCACCCGACTATCGGTAATAATGTTATTATCGGCTCCGGTGCTAAGGTTTTGGGCCCTTTCAAAGTGGGCGATAACTCAAAAATTGCCGCAGGAGCGGTGGTACTCAACGAAATACCGCCTGATTGTACCGCAGTCGGTATACCGGCAAGAGTAGTCCGCGTTAAGGGTGAACGCAATATTCATGACCTCGACCACATTCATATTCCCGATCCCGTTGCACAAAAGTTCTGTGAATTGGAACACAAGATATATCAGTTAGAGAAAAAATTAAGAGAAAAAGAGGAAGAGATAAATGAACCTGTATAATACTGCAACAAGAAAAAAAGAAGAATTTAAACCCTTTGTTGAGGGTAAGGTTTCAATGTACACCTGCGGACCAACTGTATATCATTTTGCCCACATAGGCAATCTTCGCACTTATATTATGGAAGATGTTCTTGAAAAATATCTTCGCTATTCGGGTTACGATGTAAAAAGAATTATGAACATCACCGATGTAGGACATTTATCGTCGGATGCAGACACAGGCGAAGATAAGATGCTTAAGGGTGCGAAGAGAGAAAAGAAAACGGTTATGGAAATAGCAAAGTTCTATACCGATGCTTTCTTTGCCGATTGTGAAAAGCTTAATATCAAACGACCGGATGTTGTTGAGCCTGCAACCGGTTGTATTGCAGAGTTTATTGAAATGATTACTGTGTTACTGCAAAAGGGCTATGCTTACGAATCAGGAGGAAACATTTACTTTGATACATCAAAGCTTGACGAATACTATGTATTTAACAAGTATGATGCTGAAGATCTTGAGGTGGGCGTGCGTGATGGTGTTTTTGAAGATACCAACAAACGCAACAAGACCGACTTTGTTTTGTGGTTTACCAAGTCAAAATTTGAGGATCAGGAACTAAAATGGGAGTCCCCCTGGGGTGTTGGATATCCCGGTTGGCATATTGAATGCTCGGCAATTTCCGTTAAGCATTCGGGTGAGCATCTTGATATCCATTGCGGCGGTATTGACAACGCATTCCCCCACCATACTAATGAGATTGCGCAGTCAGAGGCTTATCTCGGTCATAAGTGGTGTAACTATTGGTTTCATGTGCTGCATCTCAACACAAATTCGGGAAAAATGAGTAAATCCAAAGGTGAATTTTTAACAGTATCTTTGCTTGAAAGCAATGGCTATGACCCGATGGTCTACCGTTTCTTCTGTATGCAGTCACATTACCGTAAGTCACTTGTATTCTCATACGAGGGAATGGACAATGCGGCAACAGCCTATAATAAGCTTATCGAAAAAGTCGCTTCACTCAAAAATGAAGGTGAAATTGAGCTTGACAAAGCAGAAGCTCTGAAACAGAGCTTCACATCTGCACTTGATAATGATCTTAATACTTCTCTTGCAGTTACCGCCCTTTATGATGTGCTTAAATCCAACTGCAACGATGCTACAAAGCTCCATCTTATTGATGACTTTGATAAGGTGCTTTCACTTGGTATTATTGAGCACGCAAATACTTTGAATACAGTAACGGTTGACGATGCTGACGCAGATAAGATCGAGGCACTTATTAATGAGCGTGCAGCAGCAAAGAAAGAAAAGAATTTCGCAAAAGCTGATGAGATAAGAAATCAACTATCTGAAATGGGTATTGAGATTAAAGATACCCGTGAAGGAACGGTTTGGACAAGAAAATAAATGCAAAAGGAAGATATAGTTTTAAGACTATATCTTCCTTTTACTTAACTTTTTTACTAAACAGCATAATCGTATCGTTTTAGGAGCAGTAAAAGATTTTAATTCTTCATAATACTTTTCTTTGATCTCATCACGAATCTCTTTGTTAGATTACTTTTTTGAGTTAGCAACCTCAACTTAAAATAAATTATGACTATTTCCAAAGTCTTTTTATAACCAGCAAAGCAGTGATTAAGAGCCTTTTTCTTTTGTTAAAAGGTATTGCAAATTATGCTATAACAGTTTCTTAAATACTATACTTCCATCTTATTACTTAAAAACTCCGCTGCTACCATACAAAGCTTTTCATGAGTTTCATTTGCGAGTTTTAAATTCTCACTTTCAAGAATAATTACTGCACCGGAAATGTCGCCCGATGAGATTATTGGAACAAATACCACCGCCGAACGGTCAACTCCTTCCAGCGGATAAAGCGGCTTGACATCGGCTGAAGCAACGAATTTCGAGCGTTGCTCCATCAATTCCTCTGCTTGCTGAGAAACCCTGCGCTCGATAACCTCACGCTTTGAAATACCACTGCAAGCAATGCAACCGTCTCTGTCAAGTACAACTACCGGAGACATACACTGCTTCGATACCGACTCTGCCATCTGCATCGCAAAATCCGCAAGTTCCCCTACCGGAGAATACTTTTTAAAAATTACCTCACCGTCGTTATCGGTGTATATCTCCAATGGGTCTCC
>JAXJVX010000192.1:0-6586 GCA_036308305.1 Acutalibacteraceae bacterium
ACCTAACTTCACCGTTTTCAAAGCCTTGTTTTTGAGCCTGTTTGTAAAGCTTTTGAATATCGTTTTGCATCTTTATAAGTTCGGCTTGTAAGGGATGCTTTTTGAATAACTCAACCATCCTTTTAAGCCACGAAAGAATGGTATCAATAGGCGTTGTACCCGTAAGGATACAACGCCAGTTTTATTCGCCTTGCGGCGAGTTGTATTGCTTCGCAGTTATATTCGGCTCTCGCCGAGTGTTATTCGCTTCGCGAGTTTAGGGGACGAATAAAATATCACTGAAACCGCAGGTTTCAATAACACTATTGCCATAAGGCAATAATATCACTCCGACAAAGTCGGAATATAACTTGAATAGCTATTGATTTTTGTGTATAATAGATTTAGAGGTGATAACTATGGCAGATAGTATTTTAAGGGACAAAGCAAAAGAATTTGCAAAGAAAATCGTTTTTCTTTGTCGCGATATGAAAACGAATCACAAAGAGTCTGTTTTAATAAATCAATTGCTGCGTTCATCAACTTCTATAGGTGCAAACTTGCACGAAGCTCAATATGCTCAAGGAACTAAAGATTTTATTTCAAAACTCGAAATAGCTCAGAAAGAATGCTATGAAACCGAATATTGGTTAGAACTTCTTTTTGAGACAGGTTGTATGACTGAAGAAGTTTATAAGGATGTTCAAAATGAATGTGGTGCAATCCGCAGAATGTTAATTTCATCACTTAAAACGATAAAATCAAAACAAGCAGGTGAATAAATGAGTAAAGAAATAGAAATACGTGGTTGCATTGAAATTCCAGATGAAATTACCGTAGATGAAGTTACAGATGCATTTATAGATTTTATCGAATCTAAAGGTTGGTATTTTGGCGGCGGATTTCAGGAGATAACTGATAAGGATGATAAATCGTAAATAGAACCTTTAATAATTGTTTAGCAGAGTGTAAAGGGTTTTAGGTTCTCCTAACAAGTGACATTTGGCGCCAAAATGTCCTGCTTGTCAAGGTATGAGACAAAATTAAAAGCTGTGTAGAAATTTTCTACACAGCTTTTTACTGTCCTTTAGGGTACAACCCATAAAGTTGTGATTTTTCATTGCCTCAAGCATTGCTGGGTCGGGATCGCTCTTTAACTTATCATCTAAATTCTTTATAAAAAATTTGTCTGCAACAAAGTCGCATAGCATTTCTTTCTGTACATAGATAATACCTCCCTATTATCCTTAAAAAATCAAAAGTCCCGAGAATATTTTTAATATTCTCGGGACGAGTAAACTATAAAAATCAACCTGCGGTGTTACCCGCTTTGATTCGCAAGAAGCGTACCCTCTTTTTATTAAGTTTTATAAAAATCAGAGTGTTCTCAAGCTTACTATTCATCTCAAACGCGCTTACAGTCGGTGACGCATTCTCCCTTGTAGACTTTCCAAAAACCGAGTCTCTACACTTATAATAGCAAAAAACTTGTTTTCGTCAACAATATTACGATAATATTAGTAAATCTTGAAGCTTATAATATTGCTTAAAATTGTATTTCTTCAAAAGGAGTCGGAATGACAGCGTTTTCAATATTAAATTCTTCTTTAGCATCGATATCATCGAAAAGTGAAAAATGGCAAGGAACCGCAAAAGCAGCAGAAGTTTTGTTAACAAAACGCTTTGCGTCATATACATTCATATTGTTGCCCTTGCCGTTGATAGGCAAAAACACTGCTTCGGCACCTTTGGGTGCCTCCTCAATCACACGCTTATTGTAAAGCGTATCACCTGTGAAATAGTATGTTTTGTTATTATATTCAATCACAACACCGATTGCGGCAGAATCAGAATGCTCTGCATAAACCGCCTTGAAGGTGATACCCTTGACGGTAAATTCGGTGCCCGCATTGAACATAACGTAATTATTGCCGCCTTTATATTCTCTTACTTTGTTCCATGCGTTCTCAGAAGCAAGCACCGTGACACCTGATTTATCCTTCAAATAGTAATCAAGCGTTTCCGGATCAGTATGGTCAAGGTGATTGTGTGTGAGCACTATAACGTCGGGACAAAGCTTTAAAAATTGCTCGTCAACAGGAAATCTGCGATATAACAACGGATTTACCTTATGACAGCTATCTGATAAATACGGGTCAATAACAACAGTTACACCGTCAGCACAAAGCAAAAAACCTGCCTGACCTAACCAAGTAATTTTCATTATAAACTCTCCTTATCTTTGCGTGCAGCAGCTATTTTTTCAAGATGAAGTCTAGTAAGCTCGCTGATTGCAGCATAGTCCTCGTTTTCAATAAGTTCGGGCTTTAAAATTGATATTCCGGTGCCAACACCCTGTGCGCCACTCTTGATAAATGCTTCAATCGTATCAAGGTCTGTGCCGCCAACGCATATAAAGGGGATGTGCGACAAAGGACGTGTAATTCCCTTTACATAGTCAACGTCGTTGACCGTGATTGGAAACATTTTTATAATGTCGGCACCTGCATTGTAAGCCGTCATAACTTCAGATGGTGTAAATGCACCGGGGATTGAAACAAGACCGAGCTGCTTTGTCAAGCGGATAACCTCTGTGTCAACATTAGGAGAGAAAATAAATTTTGCGCCTGCATTATAAGCGGCAGTTACATATTCCTTTGAAATTACCGTTCCCGCACCGACAAGCAACTTGCCTTCCATAGCCTCATTGATTGTTTTTATAAGCTCGGTAGTTTTACTAACTGTATCTGCGTCCGACGGGTTAAAAGCGACCTCAACAACCCTTGCTCCGCCATCATAAACCGCTTTTGCGACAGATACTGCCTTAGATATATCAACACCTCTAAAAATTACTACGAGTCCGTGCTCTTTGATAAATTTATTCATATTTTTCATTTTCAAGTCCTTTGAAATAATAGAAGGTATCGTCTTTTGGTCTTATGTCTGTTACAGCACCTGTGTAGTGACGCAGATTTCTCGGTGTATATGGTCTTTTCAGCACCTCTTCAACATTGACATCAATACCAAGACCGGGTTTGTCGGGGATTTTAATATACCCGTCCTCAAATACAACCTCCTCGTTTGTAATCTTCTTTCTGAATGAACCGTCAGTAAGCATAATTTCGTGAATTACAAAGTTTGGAACAGTTGAAGCAAGCTGCAATATAGCTGCGTTTGAAATAGGTCCTGACGGATTGTGATATGACACCATAATGTGCTTTGCTTCAGCCATTGCGGCAATCTTTTTACCTTCCATAAGTCCACCGGTGTGGAATACGTCAGGTTGAGCATAATCTACAGCATCCTTCGAGAACATCTCCTGGAACGCATATTTTGTGTAACCACGCTCTCCTGCTGCAATCGGCACTCTTGAATGTGCGCGGACATAAGCGGTTGAGTCTATATTATCGGGAACGCAAGGCTCTTCCATAAACATCGGCTTGAACTGTTCAAGCTCACGGGAAATCTCAATGGCAGTAGTAGGATTGAATCTTCCGTGACACTCAATAAGAAGGTCGACCTTGTCGCCTACCGCTTCTCTTACCGCACCAACGATATTAACGCTCTTTTCAAGCTGCTCTCTACTGATAGTCATATGTGAAGCACCAAAAGGGTCCCACTTAAGCGCCTTGATTCCAAGCTGTACTGTGCGCTTTGCTTTTTTTGCAAACTCCTCAGGAGTTCTTGCACCAATAAACCATGCGTTGGCATACATTTTAACCTTATCACGCATCTTGCCGCCTAAAAGATTATAGGTCGGTGTGTTGAAGAATTTACCTGCAATATCCCACAGTGCAATCTCTATACCGCTTATAGCGGACATCAAGACAGCGCCGCCCTTCCAATAAATATCTCTGTAAACCTCAAAGCACATTTTTTCGATTTCAAGCGGATTTCTACCTATAACCAACCTTTTAAGGTCATCAACCATTCCTTCAAGAGCCTTTTCATTGGTTCCGAGTGATGCCTCACCCCAACCGTAAAGACCTTCGTCAGTTTCTACTTTTATAAATGCCCAGTTAGTTCTGTACGCATCAAGGGTATAAATTTTAACATCTGAAATTTTCATTATTTTTTTGCCTCCTTATAAGGTAAAAGCGATATTAGTATTCCTGAATCAATAGTAAGCTCTGTTCCCGTGACTGTTTTTGACAAGTCAGTTCCGAGATAAAATACGCCGTTAGCAATATCCTCGCCCGTTGATTCAAGTCCGAGTGGCCAATTAGCACGCTTCTCTGTAATTTGCTCTTGTGTGAGATTATCCCATCTATCTGTTCTTATTGCACCCGCAATAACACAGTTCGAGCGTATTCCATACTGTGCAAGTTCAATTGCAAGTGCCCTCATAAGAGCATTGATTCCGCCTTTGGTTGCGGTATAAAGGCTTCTGCCAAAAATACATTGATGCGAGTGTACCGAGCTCATAAATACGATTGAACCCGATTTTTTCTCCTTCATCATTAGTGCCGCCTGCTGTGCACAGAAAAAGCTACCCTTCAAGTTAACATCTACAACGCTTGCAAATTCATCTTCATCGGCAGTTAAGAAATCCATTTCTACGCCGAGATTTGCCGCATTTGCAACGAATGTATCAAGCGAACCGAAATCCTCCTTGATACAGCTAAACACCCGTTTAATATCGTCAACGTCTGACATTTCGAGCGAATATCCTCGTGCCTTTATATTGTACTTCTTCGCAAGCATTTCTGCTAACGGCTCAACATCCGAAAGCTTTCTTGTGGATATTGCAACGTCAAACCCTTCGCTGGCAAACTTTTCTGCAATGCAAAAGCCTGTGTTTTTGACGCCCGTTATAAATACTGTCGGCACAAAACCTCCTCCTTTCAAACTTTAATTCTGCTTTTATTATACTGCGAAAAATATAAAACAAAATATATAATATATGCTTATATTTATTAAATTCACGCATATGCTTGACAAACAGCAATAAAATAATATATAATTCACTCAACAAAGAATTGGAAGTGGTTTTTTTGAAAACAAATGCTATTAAAGACAGCGTAAATATTTCGCTGCTGTTTGCGATGGAGTATTCGCCTAAGATTCTTAAGTCCAACATTAGTGGCAGACCACAACATTCTATTATGGTTATTCAAAATGGTATTTACGAATACAAATCAAAACAAAACAGTTTCGTTGCAAAAGACGGTGACCTTATTTATCTGCCGAAAGGCTCAAGCTATAGTTATGAAATTCTTTGCAGTGATGCCCACTGTCTGCAGGTTGAATTTGATATTCAAAAAAATGCGGAAGATATACGTTTTTCGGGCAGTCCGGTTAAATTTGAGAACTATGACAATTCAGCAGAGCTTTTGAAAACACTCATTACAGCATCTCAGGACAGCACAGATTCGGGTCGTCTTCTAGCAGATGGCTGCTTATATATGCTTTGCTCGATTATTGCAAAAAGGCTTGATTCAAATGTTACAAAAATTAACCGAATTGCTCCTGCTGTTGAATATATCGATGCACATTGCAACGAGAAATTCAGCACCGAACATCTTTCAAAGCTTTGTTATATGAGCCAATCTCAGATGAGAAGACTTTTTATAAAACAATACAATATGTCACCTATTACATATAAAAATCGCATACGCATTGAAAAGGCAAAAAGTATGCTTCTTTACGAAATTTCAACCATCAGTCAGATTTCGGAGGAGCTCGGTTTTGATAATATCTATGCCTTTAGTCAGATGTTCAAAAAATACACGGGACTTTCTCCAAGAGAATTTAAAAAAATTTCAAAAATATAAATATTTCTTTGACAAACGTACATCTGTATGCTATAATATGTAGCAGTTTAAATCGCTAAAGTGGTAAGTATATTCCGAGGAATGATAAAATGAATTTGAGAAAAGGTAATCTGATGGGCGTCAGAAACGATATCAAGGTTCTTGATGCCACTATAAGAGACGGCGGTCTTTGCAATAATTTTGAATTTACTGATGAGTTCGTTTCAGAACTTTATAAAATGAATATCAAAAGCGGCGTAGACTATATGGAATTCGGCTACAAAGCAAGCAAAAATATGTTTAGCAAAAGCAGCTTCGGCAAATGGAAGTTCTGTGATGAGGAGGATATCCGTGCGATCGTCGGCGACAATCATTCAGATATGAAAATAGCCGTTATGGCCGATGTGGGCAGATGCGACTATAAAACAGACTTTTTGCCTAAAAGCGAAAGTGTTATTGATATGGTGCGTGTTGCTTGCTACATTCATCAAATTCCGGCCGCAATCGAAATGATCGAGCATTTCCATACGCTCGGTTATGAGACAACCTGCAATATTATGGCTATATCACAAGCAAATCTGGATCAACTCAAACAGGCGCTTGAAATGCTTTCAACTACAAATGTTGATGTGATTTACCTTGTTGACAGTTACGGTTCACTTTATCCTGAAAACGCTTCAGAGCTTGCAAAGATATATCTTGAAGCAGTTGAACAAACTGATAAAAAGATCGGTTTCCACGCACATAATAATCAAAATCTTGCCTTTGCCAACACAATTGAAACGCTGTCATACGGTGTATCATATCTTGATGTAACAGTTCAGGGGATGGGCAGAGGCGCAGGCAACTGTGCA
>JAXJVX010000193.1:0-2555 GCA_036308305.1 Acutalibacteraceae bacterium
TCTTTGAATCGCCCCACTAAGTTTAGACGAAAGTCTTTATTACTTTTTAAACAGATAATATTGATCCTTAATTACAACCTCACATTCACCGGAATTAATAATAAATTCTAACTTTGGTTCAGCATTATCCAGATAGGAATAAATCCAACAGGTTTGTTGAAATCTTTTTAAAAGATGCTCTATTTTTGATTCTTTACAGTAAGTCATTACATTTCCGTCAAGTGTAACATCCTCATCATCAGGTTTTTCATCACCTGTTATACCAAAATAGTAAAAGGTTTTATTTGTTTCTTTATTGTATTTTCCTACTTGTGGAGTTGTGGTACCATTGTTTCCAACTTGATGTGGTTGATAATAACCAATATTTTCTGAATCAAAATCTACCAATTTATAACGTCCATTAGTTTTTGTAACAGAATAAATATCATATTCAGAATTATCTACTACAAAAACACAGTCATCATAATCATAAATATCAATATTTTCAGTGTTGATATTCTTGTAGTTTAATGAATCATTAATAGTTTCAAAAGTTATAAAATGACCTTCGTATGGATAACTTGAAATAAGTAGAAGTAAAGGCGCAATTAAACTAATAGAAATATTTAGAATAATGGTTGATTTTCTGAATTTTTTATCTGTGCAATATTTACTATATAATTCAGGATGTGTATTTTTAGTGAAAAATATAAACTTTTTACTTTTTACCATTATAAAAATAATCAAGCAAAATAATAAAATAACTATTAATAATCTAATAAAATAATACATAATCTACTCCTAATTTTGTGTTGCTAATGAATAAATAGCAGTGCTAGCTATAGTACCATTTACAGGACCTAAAAGCAAATATGCAACGGAAACAGTGCAGGCAGCTAAGATTCCTACTCCAATTGTCTTTTTTGTATCATATGACATTGTAATTGTATATCCTGTAGAATAATACCATCCATCGCCGTAGTCAATAGTAATATCCCAGCATACACCATCAGAATTTCTTCCATATACAAATCCACAAGAATTTGTAACGTTATTATATGATACTCCCAATAATCCGGTAAGGTATTTTGTATCAAATGTGTATGATAAATCGGTCATTCCTACTTTATTGTGTACGGTGGATGAAAGGTCAGGAAGGTCTATTTGTATAGAAGAATCGGAATCTTTTGTGTAACTAAACTTCGAATAAGATGATACGGTTACTATACCAAGGAGAGTTTCATTATAAGAAGCTTCGAGTGAGACAGAATATGATGGATTAACTTTTGCAATCCAATCTGATCTTTCACTAACAAATTTTCTTCGCTCTGGACTACAATGCAAACAAGTTGGGACATAATAAGGGTCGTGTATTGTACATTTTGTACCAGTCGGATCGACAAAGGATATAGGATTATTTCTACAATACGCCGACATATTATAATCCAAAACATCTCCGCCCGACTGGAAATAACCGTCAGCGTTTAAGAACCTATGCGTAACAGGGTCGTAGTAACGGCTCATCAGGTAGTAGAGTCCGGTTTCAGCATCGTAATAGTAGCCACGATAACGGAACGGATTGAGATTGCCAACGTGAGTTGCACTTGTAATTTCGTTGCCGTCAGCATCTGTAATTGATAACACATTACCCCAAGCGTCATACTCATACTGTGCTCGCAGTTCACCGATATAGTTGTAAATACCGATAATATCACCACGGGAGTTGTGTGTACAATAATAAGTAAGTGGGTCGACATCGTCAGTCAATGTGTAACTGATAGAATACAAAATTCCGTTTGCATCGTATGAATAATAGAACTTTGCTTCACCGCGAGTTTCGTAAACCAACATACCGTTGAGATATGTGTAAGTATATTCAACACCGTTGACATTCTTGCTTATACGAACACTGTTGCTATCGTAATTGTAAGTTATGTCGTTGTCTTCGTCTTGTAAAGTAGCAAGCTGACGACCGTTTTTCCAAGTCATAGTCATACCGTCACGGTAGGAGAGAGGGTTGCCTATTTCATCATAGGTTATGGTCTGACCGTTGTAGTTTGTCAGCTTGTCTTTCCAATTGGAATCACTGTATGCATATTTAATGGTAGTTGAGCTTACAGGAACAGAAGAAGAATTGTAATAAGTGTTGACTTCCTTAGTCATATTACCGGCGGTGTTGTAAGTGTAAGTATGCTTTGCCAGATTAGTATAGTCAAACACTTCTGTTAGCTCATTGAGCTTGTCGTAAGTATAAGAATACAGAGGTTCAGCAGTATCGTCCGATAAAACCTTACTGATTTTTGTAATGTTGCCTACAGCGTCATATTCATATCTGTAAGTTGTATCATCAATTATTTCTTCTTCAATTTTAGTAGTAGAATAACCTGAACGATTGCTGTCCGCATAATAATAGTGAATATTAATCGGAGCAGTAGTTGAAATGGTTATATCATTAAGACGATTCAAATCATCATAACCGTACGAGACGGTTCTTTCGTTGTTGATATTGAACTCAGTAAGAAGATTATCTTCACCGTAGGTATATTCATTTGTCATTGTGCGGAAAGGTGTATTAA
>JAXJVX010000194.1:0-8508 GCA_036308305.1 Acutalibacteraceae bacterium
ATGAGATACATCCTACCACTTTTTAGGAGGTAATAGATATGACACTTACAAAGCGTGCAATAAGCCTTATTGTTGCACTCATGATGGTCTTTTCTGCTGTAGCTATGGTTGCCAGCGTTTCCGCAGGTGCAGAAGATGCAACAGAAGCAACGACCGATGCAGTTGAGCAGGAAGAGCTCGTTTATCTGCAGAAATTTGAAGAAAAAGATTTCGCCGGTTGGGTAAGCACCAAGGATATGGGCTTTGAAGCATTCGACGAAGATGCAGAAACAGGCACTGTTTCTTATAATGAAGATGGCTCTATCGTCATTGCAAAAAGTGAAGAGTATTACGGCGCAATGATGGATTTCAAACTTACTGATGAAGCAAGAGAGGCTTACAAATCTGCTGTAGACGGTAAGGTTAAAGTTACCTTCTTTGCTAACAAAGCATTGCAGGTTCCCGCAGAAGATGATAAGGATCAGAGAAGTATCATGAAAGACACTCAGATCCACTTCTATGCTATCTATAAAGACGGCACAAGCAAGAAGATCTCTGAAAGATATTGGGATATGTACAACCACGCTACATATTCATTTGCTATGGTTGATGCTGATGACAATGTGCTTGAAAATCTTGATTCAGTTGACAGAATCCGTGTTGGTGTTTATCATTGGAATAAGTATGATACACAGGTTGTAATTTCAGGTCTTGCAGTTTCAGGTACTCCTGAGATCAGCAATCATCCCACAGTTGACGATATCGTACCTGCTGAAACAGAAGACGGTGCAATGATGTGGAATTGGGACGTTAAGTACCGTCAGGATTACAGCGGCGGTCCGTCAACTCTTAAATATAGCCCCACAGGTGAGGAGGACTCATTCAAAACAAGAAATACCAACGGATGGATGTATTGGAAAAATATTGATACAGCTAACCAGACACAGGTATATTATAAGAATGATCGTGATATAGCTAACTCTGCTTTGATGGCATCAAAGAACGGAAATAACTGTGCTGAAATAACAGTAAATATTGTAAATGCAGTTAATATAGACGGCAATGTTCCGGTACAGGTTGAAATCCAGTTTGTAACCTTCAGCGGTGGTTATACAACGATGATCAGCGAGTGGCAGCAGCCCGGCACTACCGTAACATACTATATTGATCTTTCTGATCTTGATTATTATGATCTTAACGGTGTTAAGGTAGCTCTTCAGAACTATTACTACTATGTAGAAGGCGATGCTAGCAAGACCTTGCTTGAAAAGAAATGGCCGGAAGGACTTGGCTATGCAACATATTCTGATCCTGAAACAGGTGAACAAAAAGGCACCTCTAAAGATGGTAAAACATATATAAGCTGTGCTATTTCAAACCTTGAAGCATATATTTCACCTATCACAATCTCAACTGATGTTGACTTCAGCAGCGAGGATGCAACTGCTCCTCCGGTTCAGGTTCAGACTAATGCTACTACAAAGGCTCCTGAAACAACAACTGCTGATCCTAATGCTGATACCACATACGAGCATGCAGGATATCATGTATATGACTTCACATATGAAGCAATGGATGAGACCTACGGTAACCGTCCTACATGGGTAATGTTCCTTGATGACGAAAGCTGGACCGGTATTTCATTCGAGGGCAAATATAATGAAGCTGATCCGTCAAAGAGTACTCTTAAGGTAACAGAGGAAGTATTTGAAGGAAGCGATGAGTATAAGAAGATAATTGCTGACAGCCGTAGCCTTCTTTCGGGCGGCTATCAGGTTGGTCTTAAGTATGACAAAGAGTATCAGAAAATGGGTGATATTAAGCAGCATCAGATGTCTTGGTTTGTTGCAAAAAGCACCACATACGCTGATGGTACTGTAAAGGTAAACGATGCTCTTCGTGAGGATGACTACAGTATGCGTGATCAGATCCAGAAGGGTCTTGAATACTCAATGAATCATACTGATCCGAATCTTGTCGGCAAGCTTGCTATCGACGTATATCTCGTTGGTGCAAAGAATCCGCATAAGGGCCCCGATAAGCTTGAGGATTGTTCAGTTGAGTTCCTGTTTATGTTACATACCCGCGATGGACTTTATACTGTTAAGACAATGAAGTATGTAAGCATAGGCAAGCCCACAACTATTATGGTTGATATTTCAGCACTTATGGAAGAAGAAGGTCTTGGTGCTGATGAGATCACAAGAGTTCATATTGCAGCACAGAACTATGCAAACACATATCAGGCTGAAAGCGGAAAAACAGGCGCTTGCGGTGTAACTGATGTTGAGATGTATACTTCTGCTGTTTATATCCCAGGCGACGCTCCTGCAGGTACTGTTGCAGTAGTTGAAGGCTTTATTCAGGAAGATTACGACAAGCTTGTTGAGCTTTGGCCGCAGATTATGGGTAAGCTTGATTCAGCTGATTATGCAACATATGAAGAGTTCCTACTCCTTGATGAGTTTGTAACTACTTATATCAATACAAGCCAGGCAACAAAGGATAAGTTCTGCGAAGAATTCTCATTCACAGAGGATATGTATGCAGAGTATATGTATCTCTGGCTCGACTTTGATCTTTCAAGATTTAACTCACCTGCAACCGGTGATATGTCACTTCCGGTAATGGCTGTGGCTATGGCAGTTGTATCAGGTTATATTGCAGTTAAAACTAAGAAAAGATCTGCGTAATAGTTTTCAATGAAAAGTGCTCCGTGAATTATTCACGGAGCGCTTTTGCTTACAAATTCTTGCGTGTTGATTTTTATCAACCAGACTCAAAATAACATTTTTTCCAGTTCTGTGTAATAAGTAAGAAGTAACTTTTTAGTCTTGATCTCAGAGGGAAGAATTTGCAATCTAAAAATAAAATATTTGCAATTGTAGTGATTTACTGTGTTTGTTATAATGTAGTTGTAAAGAACTATTTTACAAGGAGAGATCGTTTATGAAAATCATGTCTAAAATTTTCAGCATTGCACTTGTTGTGATAATGTTGCTTTCAACCTTCGCAGTTGTAGCAGCAGTACCTGCAAGCGCCGAAAATGAACCGGTATATCTTCACAAATTTACCGAAAGTAATTTTGCCGGATGGGTAAATAGTGTTGGCATCAACAATGTTGTTGATGAGGTTACCGAAACAGGTACTCTTGAGTACTATGAAGATGGCTCATTCAAAATTAAAAAACCTATTGATTATTGTGGTGCGATAGTTGATTTCGATCTTACTGCTGAAGCAGCAGAGGCATACAAAACATCAACTGACGGTGTAATCAGCTTTAAAGCATATTTAGCAAAATCAAGAGATGCAGAAGGCTATCAGCATGACTCACAATTTAGAATTTTCATTGTTTATAAGGACGGAACATCTAAGGAAGTGTATAATTTCTATCCGGAGATGTATCAGTCAGTTAATCCGACCTTTAAAATGGTCGATGCAGATGGAAATGTATTAAAAAATCTTGATAATGTAAAAGGCTTCAGGATTGATCTTTATCATTGGGTAAAATACGATTCAGAGATCATTGTTTCAGGTTTTGTTGTAGGCAAGGAAACTGCTCCTGCAATTACCGGTGTTCAGACAATTGATGATATTGAATTTGATCCCGATGCAGACAGTATGGACCTTGTGGTTTGGGATAAGAATTATGTTCGTGCATATTCAAACGGTCCTAGTAAATATACATTTGGTACTGATTTTTACGATCATTCTTCATATAAGATGAGAAACACAAAGGGCTCTGTATACTTGAAGAATATTAATGCTTCTGTGCAGACACAGATGTGCTTCTTCCTGGATGATGATCAAGCAAACAAAGCATTGGCTTTTGCAAATCAGGAGGGTGGCAGCCATACTGCTTCAATTACCTTCTATGTTGATAAAATACTTTGTGCAGACGGGCCTGTTGAGGCAGAACTTGAGCTTTCAATTGAAACATTTGACGGTGTGCATCACACAGTAGGATCGCAATGGGTCAATGCGGGTGAAACAGTTACTTTCAACTTTGATACATCTGAATTTGAGATCAATACCATTAAGTCTATCCGTTTTGCTTTGCAGAACTATTGGTTCTATATAAAAGGTGATGAAACAAGAACCTGTTACGACAGGGATTGGCCTGAAGGTTTAGGTTATGGTATTTACTGTGATAAGGACGGCAATCAGGTAGGCACAACTAAAGACGGTAAAGAATATGTATCTGCAACCCTTACAGAGGTTGAGTATTATGTTTCACCGATCACAGTTGCAGGTAAAAATCCGCAGGCTACAACAACTGCTCCTTCTACAACAACCACCGCTGCACAGACAACTGCTGAGGCAACTGAACCGGAAGATCTGTCTTACGAATATGCAGGTGAGCATTTCTTCGATTTCAATGTTGGCCAGACATATGAATCGATCGGTAACTGTCCGAATAAGCTCCTTGTGCTCGACGATAATGGTTTTACAACATATGAAATGACTCGAGTAAATAATCCTAATTATGATCCGGCTGACAGCGATACAAAGTATCTCACCACATATGTAAAGGATTATTGGAAAGGTACAGACGAATACAAAAAGATTTATGCAACCAGTAAGGAAAGCCTCGCAGGCGCATATCAGTTTGGTTATCAGCAGGATCTCGGTACTACTCACTATGGTGATGTGAAACAGTATCAGCAGTTCTTCTTCCCGGCACCAACCTTTACAGATCTTGACGGTAATATAGTACAGAATAAGCCGTATACAGATGAAGAGTATAATCTCTATGAGCAAATGCAAACCGCACTTGATCATGCAATGAATCATCCTGATCCCAAGATGCGTGGTCTGCTTGCAATCGATGTATATGTAGAAAGCGGTAAGAACCCGCATAAGGGTATGGATAAGCTTGAAGATTGCTCGGTTCAGATGCAGATCACATTGCGTGGTGTCGATGATCTTTTTGACACGCAGGTTGCACAGTATGTAAATGTTGGTCAGAGAAAGACACTGTATATCGATGTCAGTGGTCTTGGTGAAGAAGAAAATGGTGCTTCATTGATAAGACATATTCATATTGCGGCGCAGAACTATGCTAATACCTATCAGCCCGAAAGCGGTAAAGTAGGTACTTGCGGTGTATTGGATGTAGAGGTTTACTTCTCCGCTATCTACGTGCCCGGCATTTCTGTGACAAGCGAAGATGAGCCTGTAATTGAAGTAGATACATTAGAAGCAGATAAGATAGCTGAACTGTTCAAGCAGATCGAAGGCAAGACTTCACAGGATGATTATGCAACATATGAGGAATTTGAAATCCTCGATCAGTTTGTAACTCTTTATATCAACACAACAGATGTTACAAGAGAATATCTTGCAACCGAATACGGTATTACGGATGAGGTATATGCAGAGTATATGTATCTCTGGATGGATTTTGACATTTCAAGATTTAGTTCTCCTGCAACCGGCTCACTTCCGTTACCTCTTGCGGCAATGGCTTTGGCGGTAGCAGCAGGATATGTTGTGATAAGAACAAAGAAGCAAGGCTAATTATAATTAAAGCGTTCCGTGAGTTTTCACGGAACGCTTTAACTTTTAATGTTCATTTTCAGCATATTAACAGTCTTTTGTAAGACTTCTTGACAAATGTATATTATGGGTGTACAATATTAAAGTTGGCGGATATTTGTCCGTCATTTATAATGTAAAGGATGATTAAAAATTTGAGCAATTTAAAAGAAAATAAAATGGGTGTTATGCCAATCAACAGATTGCTAATCGGCATGGCTTTGCCGATGATGCTTTCTATGGTAGTGCAGGCGCTTTATAATGTAGTCGACAGTATTTTTGTTTCACAGATCAGCTCTACAGATAACTATGCACTTACTGCACTTTCGGCAGCGTTCCCGATGCAAAATCTTATGATAGCAGTTGCCACCGGTACAGGTGTAGGTATCAATGCTTTGCTATCCCGAAGTCTCGGCGAAAAGAATTATAAAAATGCAAACAGAGCTGCGGCAAACGGTGTTTTACTCGGAATAATCAGTTCGGTTGTATTCTCAATCATCTGTATTTTCGGCTCAAAAGCATTCGTTGCAACACAGACCGATATTCCTGAGGTAGTTCAGTACGGTACAGATTATCTCACAATATGTGGAGGAGCATCTATCGGTTTGTTCATTCAGATAATGTTTGAGCGTCTTTTGCAATCCACCGGTAAGACCGTATTTTCAATGATTACGCAGCTCATCGGCGCATTGACCAATATCGTTCTTGACTATTGTATGATATTCGGTAAATTCGGCTTTCCCGAAATGGGTGTCAAGGGTGCGGCTGCTGCAACAGTAATCGGTCAGATAGTTGCTGCTGTTGCAGGCATGATACTGCACTTTGTCTTCAATAAAGAGATACGAATGAAGATATCTGATCTTATTCCAAGTAAGAAGATTATCGGCAGAATATACCGCGTAGGTGTACCGTCAATACTTATGGCATCGATTGGTTCGGTAATGACCTTCTGTATGAATATTATCCTTGATCCGCTTGTTGCTGACGGCATTGCAGTTGCAGTATTTGGTGTGTATTTTAAATTGCAGAGCTTTATCTTTATGCCGGTATTCGGTTTGAACAGCGGTATGGTTCCGATAATATCCTATAACTACGGTGCCAGAAATCCGGACAGAATTAAAAAGACAATTAAGCTTGGTATTATATATGCCTGCTGTATTATGTTTGTCGGTCTGCTTATATTCCAGCTAGCACCGGAAACTCTGCTTCAAATGTTCAATGCAAACAGTGAAATGATAACGGTCGGTAAAACTGCGTTGCGTATTATAAGTATAAGCTATGTATTTGCCGGTGTTTGTGTCATCTGCGGTACAGCGTTCCAAGCGCTTGATGCAAGTAAATACAGCCTTTTTGTGTCGGTTGCCCGTCAGTTGCTTGTATTGATTCCCGTTGCATGGTTGATAGCCACCTTGACACACAATGTTGATATGGTGTGGTTTGCATTCCCGATTGCGGAGATAGCATCGCTTACAGCCAGTCTGATATTTATAAGAAAAACTTTAAAGCAGCGACTTACACCGCTGTATGACTAAGAAAAAGAGATACATTCATTGTGAATGTATCTCTTTAAATATCTGTATTTTACTTTTTGGTTTTCACGAATTTATTGAGTAGGTATGTTACTATTGCGATAATGCCGATAGTAAAAAGTATATTCAGCATACCAATACCCATATATTTAAGGTTCTCGACAAAATTCATTGGTTCAAAAATAACATCGGGTGTTTCAGCGACTGCTGCCATAATGATCATGTTCAGTAATTTCATTTCACATTCCCTCCGTTACATTCCAATAAAGAAGTTGAGTATAAGACCGCCGGCAATTACTGATGCGATCTGACCGGATACATTTACACCGATAGAATGCATGAGCAGGAAGTTCTGCGGGTCTTCTTTAAGTCCCATTTTATGAACAACACGACCTGACATCGGGAATGCGGAAATACCGGCTGCACCGATCATCGGGTTGATCTTTTTCTTCAAAAAGATGTTAAGCAACTTTGCAAAAAGCACACCACCTGCGGTATCAACAATGAATGCTACAAGTCCGAGACCGAGAATTACAAGTGTTGCGGGCTGAAGGAATTTATCTGCCTGCATTTGAGTTGCAATTGAGATTCCGAGGAATATGGTAACAAGATTTGCAAGCACCTTCTGAGCTGTTTCTGAAAGTGAGTTGAGTACGCCGCACTCACGGATAAGGTTACCAAACATCAAGAATCCGATAAGTGCCGATGCTGACGGGGCAACGATACAAGCGATAAGTGTGATAACGATGGGGAAGAGGATCTTTGTAAGCTTTGAAACCTCGTTGTTTTTGTACTCCATTCTTATCATACGCTCTTTTTTTGTTGTAAGCAGTTTAATAACAGGAGGTTGAATGATCGGAACGAGTGCCATATATGAGTATGCAGCGACTGTGATCTGACCTACATAAGTTGAGTTTAGCTGATTTGCAACTACGATTGATGTAGGACCGTCAGCTGCGCCGATAACGGCGATAGAAGCAGCATCTTTGATCTCCGGGAAGAATATCGATGCAAGACACAGTGTAAAGAATATACCAAATTGTGCTGCTGCACCGAATATCATCAGCTTCGGATTAGTAAGCAGAGGACCGAAATCGATCATTGCACCGATGCCGATGAAGAGAAGAAGCGGAAACAGTTCGTTGGCAATACCTGCGTTGTAAAGGGTGGTAAGCGCACCATGTTCGCCGGTAACACCGAGCGTTTCGGCAAAGGGCATATTAACGAGAATTGCACCGAAGCCCAGGGGCAAAAGAAGTGTAGGTTCCATTTCCTTCTTTATCGCAAGGAAAATGAGGACACCGCCGATAACCCACATAACAACATTTTGCCATGAAAGATCAAGAATGTTTTGCATTAAGCTATCCATAGTTTGTTTTCTCCATTTTTAGTTATATTTGCATTGCTGCATACAAGTGTTATTATACCAAAAGATTTTACTCAATTCAACTGTCGATTTAAC
>JAXJVX010000195.1:0-1288 GCA_036308305.1 Acutalibacteraceae bacterium
AGATGAAGCAGTCACAGCCGCAATTCCTAAATTCAGTTATGAATACAGCCTTACAATGAACGATATACTTTGCACACTTGGCATGCCGACTGCATTTGATGCAAATAAAGCTGATTTTTCAAAGCTTGCCACTTCTTCAAACGGAAATATATACATAGGGCAAGTCCTGCATAAAACCTGCGTATCTGTTGATGAACTTGGAACAAAAGCAGGTGCTGTAACCATAGTCGAGATGGATTGCGGTTCATCCATGCCCCCTAAAAAAACCGTCACACTCGACCGCCCATTCTTGTTTATGATTACCGACACCTCAACAAACCTGCCTGTATTTATAGGAATGATTGTGGAAGTTTGATAAAGATGAAAGCCAAACACCAATGATTGACTTTATCAACTACTTATGGTATTCTTATATAAACACAATAGTTCGGGATTTATAAATAATCTGTACCATAAGAAAAGAGAAATAAATATGATTAGAAGTATGCTTAAAAGTATTATTCTTGGAGATAAAGCATCATCTGAGAAGTTTGTGAAATCTTTGAGAAGAAAAGGCGTGCGTGTTGGTGATGATGTAATTTTTTATTCTCCCAAAACCACATTAATAGATGTAACTCTTCCAAATCTTCTGAGCATCGGCAACGGTGTCAGAATAACGCATGGGGTAATTATTTTAACACATGATTATTCTTGGTCTGTATTAAAGCAATATGAAGATGATGATATAAAGCAAGGTGCTATATTTGGAGCACAATCACCCGTAAAGATAGGCAATAATGTATTCATCGGAATGAATGCAATCATTACCAGGGGTGTAACGATCGGTGATAATGTTATAATAGGCGCCGGAAGCGTTGTAACCAAAAGCTGTGAGCCCAATAGCGTTTATGCAGGTAACCCTGCAAAGCGAATAATGAGTATACCTGAGTTTTACGAAAAAAGAAAAGCGAAACAATTTGAAGAGGCAAAAACAATTGCTCTTGAATATTTCAATACTTACGGTGTAAAACCGGAAATAAATATTTTTAATGAGCATTTTATGTTGTTTTGCAGCGCTGAACAAGCTTTAGCAATTCCTGCCTCTTCTGCAACTGTTGCTTTATATCCTTTTACATTAGTTAATGTAAGAACCGGAATATTAAATGCATCTAAGAAATTAACGAATTCCGCTGCGATGTATGCACCCTTTGTAGACAGCACATCGCCACCGTCCTTTATCTGATTAGCAACACATCCAACAGTTGTTCCATTTAACTTAATGAAACCGATTACCATATCTTTTGCATAT
>JAXJVX010000196.1:0-5172 GCA_036308305.1 Acutalibacteraceae bacterium
CTTGGGCAGTAGCCCAAACCCACAGAGCAACAGAAAAGAGAAGATTCGTATCATAACGAGTCTTCTCTTTCTTTTTGTCTGATAAGTGATATGCTGACTAAAGTCAGCGTGATATTTCTTCGTTTTTGATCATTTCTATCAGCTCTTCTTCAAAATCTTCATTAAGCTCAACACTTTCAGCCATTCTTACCAATTTATTTTTGGAGCAACTGCCTGTAAGCGAATAAAGATACCTTCCGTCACTCCAAGTTAAATTATGAGTACCGTAATAATCACTATAAAAATACAATCCGGCACTATCATTGACCTTAAGGTATTGAGTTTCAGTATCATCCTCATAACTAATGCCCGAAGACACTATAGCAATCTGCTGAAAAGAAATTTCTTCGCCGTATTTATTTTTATAATACTTGGTAGACCAATCAGTTAAGCTGACACTTTCAAGCTTATATCCCTTTGGCACATAAGTGGGGACATAATATTCCACAACTTCATCGGGCGCTTTTTCTGCCACAGCGTCACTAAAATATATTTTAGTTACTCTATCTTGATAACGAACATAAAAATTAGGCTCGGGCATTGAATCTGCCAAAGTATTCACGGTAGTTGCAACAGAGGTACAGATACCAAGAGTAATTGCGATTGCTGCAACTTTTTTTAAAGCAGAATTGAAAAGTACATAATAAGGCTTTTGCCGAGAACGGATAAGCTTTTGCATTCTTCTTTCAAATCGCTCGGAAGGAACGATATCTATCTCTTCCTCCGGCGGCAGATGAGCAAAATCATCCTTGCATGCTTCAATCAAAGCAGCTTTTAAAAGCTGCCGTTGTGAGTCTGTCATCCTGTGATACCTCGCTTCTCAAGTTCTTTTTGAAGAAGCAATCTGCCACGCTGGATCCGCTTTTCGGCAGCCTTGTAGCTGATTCCGATAAGCGATGCCAGCTTTCTGACCGTTAACCCGCACACATAGTAGTAATACAATGCGTCCTTATATATATCTTCCATGTTTTTGATACAATCAACAACTACATCATAGCTTTTGTCTTCAAGATATTGATCCCAACACGCCACAGTTACCGCTTCCTCATCAATAGAAGGCATGGCTGCTCTCTTGTTTCTTGCTAAAGCATAGTTTAAAGCATTATTTTTTGCTGCCTTGAGAACATAAAGCAAAGCATCGTGAGAATCAGGATCGGGAACATGATCAATATTCTTTGCCAATGCTACGAAAGTGGTATGCACCGCATCCTCCGCATCATCAATATTATTCAATATCTCGTTTGCGGTTATGATCATTCTCTTTTTGTAGTTGTTATAGAGCATCTCGAATTTTGACTTATCGTCATCACTGTCGATAAGTGATAAATAAAATGAAAGCACCTTTTTTCCTCCGAAAAAACAGTCGATCTCATATAATATTATCACACCCGACAAAATTCGTCAAGCAAGGAGAAGATATGTGTTGCCTCTTCACTAAATACAACAGATCACAGAGTATAAAACAGACAATATTTTATATATTTTAATATTTTTAATCAGCGCTTTACCTCACCGTTTTTTATCATCTCTATAAGCTTTTCTTCAAAGTTTTCATCATGCTTAAAGCTTTCGGCCATTTTTACCAGCTCTTCTTTAGAGCACGGACCGCAGATATGAAAGAAGTAGTTTCCGTTTGACCATATAACATTCTGATCATTTTTTTCCGGTATATAAAAATACACCCCTGCATTGCCATTGATCTCAATATATTCATTTTCAACATTATCGTCACGGTACCATATTGTGCCTTGTGCTGTGTGCTGAGAAAACCTAATCAAATCATCTGCTTCATTTGTATAATCAATCCTAACACAACTACCTGTATGTACTTGGTGTATTTTGTAGCCCCTCGGAATATAATCAGGCGTATAGTAATCTAAAATTTCATTAGGTGCAAGGTCAGCAACCGATTCATAAAAACGCAGCATAGTCATACCGTCATTTCTCGGATCATCTCCTATATAAAAATAGAATTCCGGTTCTCTGTCTGCCGTAATAGAGTTCGTTGCAAATAATGCGGAAATGCAGACAGCCATCAACACAGCAACCGTTGCTATCCTTTTAAATACGGAGTTGAAAATAATTAACTTCGGATGTTTTTCGGATTGGATCAGCTTTTTCATTTTGTTCATAAACTTATCGGAGACTTCAATATCATCTGTACAGTCATTAATTACATCTTCATCGTCCATACAGGCTTCCTGCAAGGCTTTTTTGAAATATTCTTTTTGCTCTGACGTCATTTTGCAATCCCCCTTTTTTCAAGTTTTTGCTGTAATATCACTCTGCCGCGCTGTATTCGCTTGGATGCCGCACCCGTGCTCACACCGATAAGCGGCGCAACCTGATGTATCTTCAATCCGCAGACATAGTGATAATATAGTGCTTCTTTATATGTAGGGTCAAGCTCTTTAATACATTCAACCACTACCGAGTAGCTATCCTCTGTAAAGTAATCGTCCCAATTCTTTTCGGCTGCTCTTGCATAATCGATACTTACAATGCTGTCTCTGTCTTTTTTGTCCGGCAGCATGTTGAGTGCTGTGTTTTTTGCTGCCTTTATACAATAATACTTGGCTTCATATGTATCCGGCTCCGGCACGCTTTTTATATTTTTTGAAATTGCAATAAATGCATTTTGTACAGCATCCTCTGCTTCGCCCATATCGTTCAGCACACGATTAGCGGCGGCAAGCATCTGTTTATAATAGCTATAAAACAGTATCTCGAATTTAGACTTATCTTCAGCACTGTCAATAGCCTCCAAATAAAATGAAAGCATCAGTTTCCCCCGTAAAAAGATGTGTCTTACAATATAAATAATACCATAATTGTAAAGAATTGTCAAACTTAAAAGAGTTTTGCATTTTTTTGTCCTTCACTTATATAGACAAGAAAAAAAGCATTTTTAGGACAAATTTTTTAAAATTTTTTGAAATTTTTTTGAAATTAAGAATTTATCCCAAAATCCTTGACTTTTTCTGCGGTAACATTTATAATAAATTGATTAATATTTTATGAGGTGTATTTGTTATGGCAAAGCAGATTTTGTTGACAAAACAGGGACTTGAAGCATTGCAGGAAGAGCTTGATGATCTTAAAGTTGTTAAAAGAAAAGAAATTGCAGAAAAAATCAAGATTGCTCTGTCTTTCGGCGACTTGTCTGAAAACAGTGAGTATGACGAAGCTAAAAACGACCAGGCAAAAATCGAAAACCGTATTAATGAGATCGAGGCTATGCTCAAAAATGCAAAGCTTATTGATGAGTCTGCGGTTAATGATAATACCGTTAATGTAGGTATGACCTTCCGTCTTCTCGATGTTGAATTCAACGAGGAAACAGAGTATAAAATGGTAGGCTCTGCAGAGGCTGATCCGATGAACGGAAAAATTTCAGATGAATCACCTATCGGCAAGGCAGTTCTCGGTCATTCAGCAGGCGAAACAGTTATTGCAATTACTCCCGACGGCGAGCTTCAATTCAAGATAGTCAAGATAATTAAATAATCTGTTTCTTATCAGGAAAGGAATTTTAATAGTATGGCACAAAACAATAAGCCGCAGGCAGGGCAGGATTTAAATGAGATTTTGCGTCTACGCCGTGAGAAATTCGAAAATTTCAAGGCAGAGGGTAAAGATCCGTTTGTTATCACAAAATATGATGTAACTGCCCATTCGCAAGATATTAAAGACAGTTTTGAAAGTATGGAAGGCAGCAAGGTAAGCGTTGCCGGCAGAATAATGTCAAAGCGTGTTATGGGTAAAGCTTCCTTCTGCAATGTTGCTGATATCAAAGGTAACATACAGGCATATGTTGCAAGAGACAGCATCGGCGAAGACTCATACAAAGACTTTAAAAAGTACGATGTAGGTGATATCGTAGGTATTACGGGTGAAGTTTTCAAAACCAAGACCGGCGAGATATCTATCCACGCCGAAACCGTTACCTTGCTTACAAAAAGCCTTCAGGTGCTCCCCGAAAAGTATCACGGTCTTACCAATACTGATACCAGATACCGTCAGCGTTATGTTGACCTTATTATGAATCCTGAAGTAAAGGATACATTTATCAAGCGTTCAAAGATAATCAGCACTGTCCGCAAATTTCTTGACAACAAGGGCTTTATGGAGGTTGAAACTCCTATGCTCGTTTCAAATGCAGGCGGCGCTGCTGCACGTCCGTTTGAGACCCACTTCAACGCACTTGACGAAGATCTAAAGCTCCGCATTTCGCTTGAGCTTTACTTGAAGCGTCTTATCGTCGGCGGTCTTGAGCGTGTTTACGAGATCGGCAGAGTTTTCAGAAACGAGGGTCTTGATACCCGTCACAATCCCGAATTCACTCTTATGGAGCTTTATCAGGCATATACCGATTATCACGGTATGATGGATCTGACCGAAGAAATGTATCGTTATGTGGCACAGGAGGTGCTCGGCACAACCACCATCACTTACAACGGTATTGAGATGGATCTCGGTAAGCCGTTTGAACGTATCACAATGGTTGATGCAGTTAAAAAGTATTCCGGCGTCGACTGGAACGAGGTAAAAGATATTACCGAGGCTCGCGCACTTGCAAAAGAGCATCATATCGAATACGAAGAGCATCACAAGAAGGGCGACATTCTTAATCTGTTCTTTGAAACATATGTTGAAGAACATCTTATCCAGCCGACCTTCGTTATGGATCATCCGATCGAAATTTCTCCGCTCACAAAGAAAAAACCGGAAAATCCGGAATATGTTGAGCGTTTCGAGTTCTTTATGAACGGTTGGGAAATGGCAAACGCTTATTCCGAGCTTAACGATCCGATCGACCAAAGAGAGCGTTTTGCTGCACAGGAAGAGCTTTTTGCAAACGGTGATGAAGAAGCTAACCACACCGATGAAGACTTCCTCAATGCGCTTGATATCGGTATGCCTCCCACGGGCGGCATCGGCTACGGTATCGACCGTATGTGTATGTTGCTTACAGATAGTGCGGCGATCAGAGATGTGTTGTTGTTCCCAACGATGAAGCCCATTGATTAAGAAAATGCCGTAAAATAGCGGTATTACAGGGTTTTTGAAACTCTATCAAAACCGATTTACGACACATTTACGACAAATGAAAAAATGAAGACACCCTATGAC
>JAXJVX010000197.1:0-2341 GCA_036308305.1 Acutalibacteraceae bacterium
TTTTCAAGCATACCTTTCATCACCTTGGCTGCCATAGGTGCCCAACTGCCGTTTTCGATGAGCGCAACAGTTCTGTTTTGGAAATTGCGCTCGGTCAAATGGTCAATAAACTCACGCATAAACGGGAAGATATCCGCATTGTAGGTAGTAGTAGCAAGAACAAGCTTGCTGTAACGAAATGCATCTGCAACAGCTTGCGCCATGTCGCATCTTGCAAGATCGTAAACGACTGTATTTTGGCAACCGTTTACCTTCAGCTTCTCTACAAGCTGCATAACCGCCTTTTTAGTATTTCCATAGACAGAGGTATATGCAATCAAAACGCCATCTTCTTCGGGTATATAGCTCGACCATGTGTTATAAAGATCAAGATAATATCCGAGATTTTCGGTCAAGACAGGACCATGGAGCGGGCAGATGATACTAATATCAAGCCCTGCAGCTTTTTTCAGGAGATTTTGCACCTGAACACCGTATTTTCCAACTATACCGATATAGTAGCGTCTTGCCTCATCTGCCCATGGTTCGTCAGTATCAAATGTACCGAACTTGCCGAAGCCGTCTGCCGAGAACAGCACCTTATCAGTACTGTCATAGGTAACGATGACCTCCGGCCAATGTACCATCGGTGCAGTCACAAAAGTAAGCGTGTGCTTACCGAGTGACAAGGTATCGCCCTCACCTACCACTATTTGTTTATCGGCAAAATCAGTATTGAAAAAACCTTTCATCATCACAAAAGCTTTGGCAGAAGCGACGATTTTCGCCTGTGGATAAGCGTTTACAAAATTTATGATATTTGCAGAGTGATCCGGCTCCATATGCTGTACTATAAGATAGTCGGGCGTTCTGCCAGCAAGCACAGTTTTGATATTGCCAAGCCACTCTTCTGTGAAGCCGGCCTCAACAGAATCCATGATTGCGATTTTTTCGTCAATTATGGCATAGGAATTATAAGCCATCCCGTTAGGAACTTTGTACTGACCTTCAAAAAGATCTATCTTACGGTCATTGACACCGATATATTTGATATCATTTGTGATATTCATGATTTTTCACCTCTAAAATGCTACACTAAATGGATTATATCATAAACTTTTAGAAATTTCAACGACATTACTCAAGAATTCTTCCGTCTGTGGAAACAGTAACTACTTGCCACGGAATAAACTTGCCGCTTGCCTGCAACGCACGTTTGACAGCGTTTTCAATACCGCCACAGCAGGGCACTTCCATACGAACGATCTTTACACTTTTAATATTATTATTAGCAATTATATGTGTGAGCTTCTCGGCATAATCGCCCTCATCTAATTTCGGACATCCGATAAGTGTAATATGATTACGGATAAACTCGTTGTGGAAATTGCCGTAGGCAAAAGCCGTACAGTCAGCGGCAACGAGCAGATTGGCATTATCAAAATAAGGCGCATTAACCGGCACTAATTTGATCTGTACAGGCCACTGCAAAAGCTGACTAGTAACAGATGCTGATTTTACCGTTTGCGAGGGAGTCTCACGCTTTATTGCTTTAGACTGTGTTCCGGGACATCCGCACGGTAACTTCACACCATGCTTTTTCATCTTTGCCGCACGAACTGCATCCTCGTCATAAGCAGGGGCCTCACGCTCTTCAAAGGTGATGGCATCTACCGGACAAGCGGGTAGACAATCACCCAGACCGTCGCAGTAATCCTCACGGGTGAGCTTTGCTTTCCCGTTTACCATCTCAATAGCACCTTCATGGCAGGCAGCAGCACAAGCACCGCAACCGTTACATTTTTCTTCATCTATTTTTATTATTTTTCTGATCATTTATGTTTCCTCCTTGATTTTCTGTACTCATTATAGTATAATTAGCACAGTAAGTCTGTTGAATTTTCAACAAACGGAGATTTTTATGAAAAAATATTTTAGTGTATTACGCAAATGCCCTCTTTTCAATCAAATCAATGACGAAGAACTTATAGCGATGCTTTCCTGTCTTGGCGCAAGGGTAGTATCTTTCGATAAAAAGTACACCATTTTTGCCGAGGGTAATCCTGCAAAATATATCGGGATAATGCTTTCCGGCTCTGCACAGATAGTTCAAGTAGATTATTATGGCAACAGAAGTATTCTGTCGGTCGTGTCGCCATGTGAGGTTTTTGCCGAAGCTTTTGCTTGTGCTGAAATCCGAACTTTGCCGGTTGAGGTGATAGCCAGTGAACCGTGTGAAGTTATGCTCATTGATTGTGATCACATATTGCACACCTGCCAACACAATTGCGGATTTCATCAGCAGCTGATCTTCAATCTGATGAAGGATCTTGCCACTAAAGCTATTATGTTCCAACAAAAA
>JAXJVX010000198.1:0-2886 GCA_036308305.1 Acutalibacteraceae bacterium
AATATCATCCGTGAGGAAATGGATGCGATTGACGGTCAGGAGGTAATGTTCCCCGTTGTTATGCCGGCTTCTCTTTGGGAGCAATCAGGCAGATATACAAGCATTGGCAGCGAGATGGCAAGATTTAAGGACAGAAGCGGAAGCCCATGCGTGCTTGGTATGACACATGAGGAAGCTGCGGTTCATCTTGCAAAGAACACTGCTGAAAGCTACACGGCTTTTCCGTTTATGATATATCAGATACAAACTAAATTCCGTGATGAGCCGAGAGCGCGCGGCGGACTTATCCGTGTTCGTGAGTTCACTATGAAGGACGCTTACTCATTCCATACCTCGCAGGAGGATCTTGAAGCATATTATGATCGTTGCTTTGCTGCTTACGAGCGCATCTTTAAGCGTGCAGGTGCAAAGAATGTGCTTGCAGTTAAATCTGACTCAGGCATGATGGGCGGCAGCGTATCACACGAATTTATGCTGCTTTCGGATATTGGTGAGGATACACTCTGCATCTGCGATGAGTGCGGATGGAGCGCCAACATGGAGGCTGCCGAATGCATTGTTGAAAATGAAGCAGGTACCATTGCTCCGCTTGAAAAGCTTCACACTCCCAACATAAAAACGATCGAGGATCTTCACAAATATCTCGGTGGTGATGTAAAGCGCCTTGCCAAAGCCGTAGTTTATCAGAAAAATGCTGATGATGCTTATATTGTAGCATTTGTGAGAGGCGATCTTGAAATTAATGAAACAAAGCTTCGCAACTATATCGGCGAGGAGATACATCCTGCTGTTGTTACAGAGGAAAGCGGTATCGTCGCAGGCTTTATCGGTCCTATCGGTATTACAGAAAACTGCACCGTAGTTGTTGACCGTTCACTCAAAGGCATTGAAAACCTTGTTTGCGGCGCAAATGAAGTTGATTATCACTACACCGGTCTTAACATTGCCCGTGATCTTGGTGATGTTGAATATGTTGATATAGCAAAGGTTTATGAGGGCGCTATATGCCCCGTATGCGGCAAACCTTCCGTAAAGATCAACAAGGGCATTGAGATCGGTAACATATTCCAGCTTGGTACTAAATACACTAAGTCTATGGACATGACATATCTTGATAAAAACGGTGAGTCACAGTATCCGATAATGGGTTGCTATGGTATCGGTGTAGGTAGACTCGCAGCATCTATCTGTGAGGAAAGTCACGACGATTACGGCCCGATATGGCCTATTTCTATAGCTCCGTGGCAGGTCGAGATATGCAATCTTCGTAATGACAATGAGGAAGTTACTGCTATTGCCGAAAAGCTTTATGATGATCTCGGTAAAATGGGCGTTGAGGTACTTTATGATGACCGTAATATCCGTCCGGGCGCAATGTTCGCAGATGCCGATCTTTTCGGTGTGCCGGTAAGAGCAGTTGTCAGCCCAAAGAATTGCGATAGAGGAGTAATTGAAATTTCCCTGCGTGATAAGTCTTATAAGGATGAATTCGCAATCAATGAGGCAGCAGAAAAAATCAAAGCGCTTGTAGAAAAAATGCTCGCTGAATATAAATAAAAACTTTAAAGCCGTACACAGCTTGTGTGCGGCTTACGATTTTAAGGTGAAAAATGTATCTTATAAAAGCAACAGAAAAAGAGCGGTTAAAAAATATAAAAACGCTGTATAAATCCGCTTTTCCAAAAAGTGAACGCAAGCCTTTTTCAATGATTTTGAGCTTGCGAAAGAAGGGTGTTATGGAAATATTCTCGATTGAGAATGAAAGCAAACACTTTTGCGGTCTTATGATACTGATATTTCATAAGGATATCGTACTGCTTGACTATCTTGCGGTATCGGAAAATATGCGTGACAAAGGCATCGGCTCGTATGCGCTAGCTCTGTTAAATGAAAAATACCCCGATAAGCGTATAATACTTGAAATCGAATCCACGTTGCGTGATACGCCTGATAAGGATATACGCCGCCGCAGGCTAGATTTCTATTTAAAAAACAATATGGTAGTTATGGAGTATGAAGTTGATCTTTTCGGAGTTATAATGCAGATACTTACTAACGGAAAAGAAATACTTTTCAGCGAATACAGGGAAATATTTGAAACTATATTCTCTTATTCTGTTGCAAAAAAAGTGAAAAAGATATAAAATATCCCGACAGATTTTAATATGCACCCCAAAAGTTAGACACTTTTTGAGGTGCATATCATTTTTAAAGTCTGTCGGGATTTAATTATATATTAGCATCTTGCAACGCCGGTGCGTCTAGCTGCTTCGGCTACTGCTTCAGCTACTGCTTTTCCTATACGAAGGTCAAAAGCAGGCGGTAAAATATAATCAGCTGAAAGCTCTTCATCACTTACCAACGATGCTATTGCCATAGAAGCCGCCATTTTCATTTCCTCATTGATGTCGCTTGCTCTTACATCAAGTGCACCACGGAAAATGCCGGGGAATGCAAGTACATTGTTTATCTGATTTTTAAAGTCACTTCTGCCAGTACCAACAACCGTTGCCCCCGCATCAAGCGCATCCTGAGGCATAATTTCAGGCACGGGATTAGCCATTGGAAATACGATGCTGCCGCTAGCCATAGTGCTTATCATTTCCTTTGAAACAATGCCCGGTGCTGATACGCCGATAAATACATCTGCGCCTTTCATAGCATCGGCGAGAGAGCCGCAAAGCTTACTTTTATTTGTTATTTTTGCAAGAGAGGCGTGTGCCGGCGAAAGCTCCATCCCTTCACAGATGATACCGAAACGATCCACCATAGTCAACTCACCTATACCGAGCTTTAAAAGGTGCATACCGATAGCAGTACCTGCTGCGCCTGCACCGTTGATAACGACACGGACGTCTCCAATGTTCTTTCCAACTACACGAAGTG
>JAXJVX010000199.1:0-8560 GCA_036308305.1 Acutalibacteraceae bacterium
AAATATTTTTTTGAAATTATCTATGGCAATTTTGAAAAACTTATGATAAAATAAAAACAATAAAATAATAATTCGGGTGAGAACAATGAACAAGAACGATATTGAAATAACTGTATCAACAATGGAGGACATTGCAAATACTTCATTTCCAAGCTGGGATGAGTTGCCTGAATTTGAATTGTATATGGATCAAGTGATCGCAATTGTGAACAGATATATGGGTAATATGGCTGATCTAATGCACGATGAAAAGATTATTACTCAGGCAATGATAAATAACTATGTGAAAAACAAGCTTATCCCTCCCCCTGTAAAGAAGAGATATTCAAAGATTCACATCGCAGCTCTGCTAATCATATGCTCGTGCAAACAGAGTATGAATATATCCTCAATAATGGCATTCCTTGATTTTGAAAGTAACGAGAAAATGAGAGTATGCTATCAAAACTTTTTAATAAACAGAAATTCCGTAATTCAGGAAATGAAAACTCTTATAGACACAAAGGTAAAAACAATCGACAAAGACCAAAGTGCTGAATTGATCCGTATGGCGCAAAAATCCGCATTACGTTCCGGATATTACAAAATTTTTGCTCAAAAGATGCTGGATCTTTTCAACGAAGATGATATTAAGGAAGAAACAGAACATAAGAAAAAATAATTCAGAGTATAAACAGCCCGCCGTAGTCATACAACGGTGTGGCTGTTTCTTTTATAGTAACACCATGCTTAAATGTAAACTCTTTTATCTTTAAAAAATCAGGATGTGCAGAGATTTTACCAAAAAACAACAGCGTTCTGCTATCAAGCATACCTCCTGCTCCACCGATAAATCCATAATTATAATTATCAATTCCTATATTTCCGGGCGTAATAAGTAATGTGTCAACTTCATTGTTAATTAATGCTTTATATATTCCCATATCAGCTGTGATTGCCGCGTTTTCATTGATACTCAATATTGAACAATTTGCGTATCCTTGCTTTACATCTATTAAATTTAGATTATGTAAACCGCAATATAAGATAATCTCTTTACTTACGGTTTTGGTATTAGCAATAATATTTTTACCTAATACAGCACAATTCAGCAGTGCATCCTTTGGATATATATCCCCTAATTCTTCACTAATATAAACTACTTCATAACCTTTGTTTTGCAAAATATCCTCGCAAAATTTCATATGAGGAGTTGTAAAAATAGTATTATTTATAATGCATATATTCATATCAGGATGTGCTGCAATCGGCGAAGGCAGTAGTGCATATTTGGGAACAAGTATATCCTCTTTACATATATCAACGCACTTGTTATCATATGATATTATTTTCACATTCAACACATCCTTTATTCTCTCAGCGCATCAGAAGGAGTAAGCTTTGCAGCTTTATAAGCAGGCATCATACCGAACACTATGCCCGATACAATTGCACATATCACGGAAACAGAAATACTGAATCCTGTAATTTTTAACACAATGCCAAATATTTGTTTAGCAAATTCAGTTAACATAAACGCAAATGAAAGACCAACAACAGCACCAAACAGCGATAACATCAATGCCTCGAACAAAAACTCAAGCATTATTGAATAAAATCTGGCACCAATTGCTTTCTTTATCCCAATCTCTCGCTTTCTTTCATTTACCGAAACAGTCATCACAGTCATTATTCCAAGCCCCGAAACACATAAAGTAATTATACCGACTGCAAAAAATACAGATTTAACAATACTCAAAAGATTTTCAAGGATATCTCTCTGCGCAGATAAATTTTCCACATTAAATACGTTCTCGCTTCGCTTTAGAGTTAACTGCTTTTCTATCGCAGCAGAAATATTATCAACATCTGCACCATCTTCAGTTTTAACAGTTATGTTGGTAATGCCTTCAGTTGGACTAATGCTTTGAAAAGTAGTATCAGGTATATAAACAAATCCCGGAACGACATTGCTCATTAAACTATGCATTATACTGCTTTCAGTTTCCGTAACGCCAATTATTAAAAACTCATTTGAATAGCCGTAGAAGCTTAAAGCAACACTCTTTCCAACAACATTATCTCTTCCAAAAAGTTTATTTGCAATGCTTGTGTCAATCATACAAACATACGAATCTGACATATGATCGGCATTACTGAAGTTTCTTCCGAAAACGCACTGAAATTCAATTATCTGTCTATTACTTTGACCAAGCGACCATATCATGCACGAACTTTCATTATTGTCATTAGAAATATCAGCTTTAATTGAATTAACAGATGAAGCATCTATAACACCATTCACATTACGAATAATTTCAACATCTGAATCATCCATCAGGATATCCCCATCACATTTCACAGTAATACTGTTAAGTCCAAGACTGTTAAGTTCATCGCAAACCGCCGTCTGACCTGCATCAGAAACAGCGTTAATGATTATAACAGAGCAAACTCCGATTGCTACCCCAAGCATTGTTAATACCGAGCGTGTACTTTTTCGAAAAATATTTCTGAGGCAAAGAAAAATATATCCATCCATTATTCTTTGACCTCACAAACAACATTTACTGCACTCTGTACAAAATCCACTTCGCTGGTGATAATATATTCACCATCATATATTCCCGAGGATACAACTGTTGTGACACCATTAGTATACTGGGTTTCTACATATCTCTTGATAGCGATTCCGTTTGAATAAACATATACATACTCATTATTTTTTTCATCTTGATATATTGTTACAGCAGGAATACATACTGCATCAACAATGGTATCTGTATTAATATCGATATTTGCAGAATAACCATTCTTAAGATAACTGTCCGGCGAATCAATTTCAATTACTGTTTCAACAGTATTTCCTGCAATGGCATCAACAGATGAAGCGATCGCACTTACTCTTCCACTATAAGGTCTGCTTTTTAAGGCACTGCAATTTATTATTGCGGCTTGATCAATAGAAATATCCTGCAAATATCTCTCATTGATCTGTGCCACAACGCAAAGTGATGAAGTTTCATTTACAGTACAGATCAAATCGCCTTCTGAATAAGTTGGACTTTTATTAATATCTTCAATATAACCATCACAAGGCGAATATACATATTGCTGAATGTCGGAGCATTTTTCGAAATCAGGAATACCGGCAAGCAGATAATTCTGCTTTGACAAGGTCTTGTCAACCTTAAGTAATTTATCTCCTTTGTTGACATAGTCGCCTTCGCTAATTAAAAATTCATCAACTGCAATAAAGTGTTCAGCGGGCACAGAAACTTGATTACCGCACACAACTTTTCCGCTGACAGTTTTGAAAATATCAAAATCAGAGGTAGTTATTTTTTGAGCAGTTACCTCAGGTACAGAATTATAAACAACATCCGGCAACACTGAACAGCATATAAGCAGCACGGCGGCACATAAATAAAAATACCAATATCTTTTCATCTGAATAACCCTTTTCAATAAGTAATTCTAGATATTATTCTTGCTGGATGAAACGATAAAATTCATGAATAAATATTTTATATATTCTAATAATATAATTATTTAAATGGAGGTAAACATATAATGTCAAACATTGTTTGTTCAATTGACTGTGCCCATCAAAAAGAAGGAATATGCCGACTTGACAGAGTTTCATCAGTATCCTGTGCAAGCGGCATATGTCCACATTTTAAAAGTATAGATAAAGATTTAAACGATAGCTGCATCGAAAGCCTTTCGGATAGTACGAACTCCGATGACCTCGATTGAGCTTTTACATTTTTCCGAAAGAGATGCAACATTATGAATAGGTACGATGGCACGTTTAAAACCTAGACGAGCAGCTTCAAGAATGCGGTTCTCTGCGTTCAGTACTGTTCGCACTTCACCTGCAAGCCCGATCTCGCCAAATGCAATCACATCCTCTCGGATAACAGAATCACGCATGCTTGAAATAAGCGAAAGTGCAACCGGCAAGTCAACCGCAGGCTCTTCAAGCTTAAGACCGCCTACTATGTTAAGGTACGCATCAAAGTTCGAAAAATGAAGACCAGCACGCTTTTCAAGAACAGCCAATAATAAATTAAGACGATTATAATCAAATCCGGTAGACATTCTTCTTGGATTTCCAAACCCCGTTTGAGTAACCAAGCCCTGAACCTCCGCCAAAATAGGTCTTGTACCCTCCATAACGCAAGCAACGCATGTACCCGGAACATTTTTAGGTCGCCCACTAATAAGCATTACTGACGGATTTTCGACCTCATCCAGACCTTTGTCATTCATTTCAAACACACCGATCTCATTTGTGGATCCGAATCGATTTTTGACGGCTCTCAGCATTCTGTAGGTGAGATTCTTTTCTCCTTCAAAATACAACACCGCATCAACGATATGCTCAAGAACCTTCGGTCCTGCTATCGCACCGTCTTTATTTACATGACCAACGATAATTATCGGTATATCAAGAGCTTTTCCTGTACGCAGAAGCGCATTGGTACATTCACGAACCTGAGCAACACTTCCTGGTACGCTTGAAAGGGATGGTAAATTCATTGTCTGAATTGAATCAATCATTACAATGTCAGGAGTATTGCTTATAATATAATCGTTTATGCTCTCGACATTAGTTTCTGTCAAAACAGAAAGCTTGTCAGTCGTTACACAAAGGCGCTGTGCCCTGAGTTTCAACTGGCGTTGTGATTCTTCACCCGAAACATAAAGGATACTATGATGGTTTTCTCCTAAATACTCGCACATTTGAAGAAGAATGGTTGATTTACCGATACCCGGATCACCGGTAAGAAGCACTACAGATCCCTTTACAAGACCGCCTCCAAGTACTCTGTCAAGTTCCTTAAGCCCCGTCTTATATCTACTTTCAGACTCTATTGATATTTCATTGAGTTTTACAGATTTTAAAGTGCTTCCCGCAAAGCTTTGATTTGCAGACATCGCCGGAACACTTGATGCCTGCACCTGCTCAACAAATGTATCCCAGCTACCGCAGTTGTTACACTTGCCCTGCCATTTTACAACTTCGTTTCCACATTCTGAACACACAAATAAAGTTTTTGGTTTAGCCATAACTAATCAATCCTTATATTTATAAATCGTTATAATACTCTAAAAAACCAGCAAAGACAGCAAAAGCCATTTTCGTCTGATACTCATCATTCTTCAGATCACTCAATTCCTTTTGATTAGACATAAAACCACATTCTACCATAACGCAAGGCTTTTGTGCATTGTACAATAAATAAATATCATTTGTTGTCTGCTTTATAACACGTTTATTATCCGGTTGTAGCAAAACAACTACCTCACTTTGTATATAACCAGCGAGTGATTTTGACAACACATTGTTTTTGCCGTAAAAAACTTGTGTTCCACTATACTTTGAAGATGAGTAAATATTTTGATGAATACTTATCATACATAATGCATCCCCGTCATCGAGAATAGATAAGCGTTTTTTAAGATCACTAACCTTTTTTTGACGGATAGTTTCCGCATCATCTTCATGAATAGAGATATCCTCTGTTCTTGTCATAACAGTAGAAAACCCGTTAAGCTTCATTAATTCATTAAGCTTAATAGCAATTGCAAGATTGATATCCTTTTCATTCGTTCCGTCAGAAGCAACAGCTCCTCCGTCAACTCCGCCGTGGCCTGCATCAATAACTACGATCGGTGCGATACTTTCAACTCTTGAAGATGAGGTTATGACTGTCAAATTCACACTTACAGTATATATGATAATAAACATAACAAGACACAGTATGCTTAAAATATACCTTTTCACAAAAGCACCTCTGAACAACAAAACTATTTAAAGTTATGCTGAGCCAAGGTGCTGTATACTGTTATTTTTCAAGTTTTTTATAAAACAACTTTTCGGTAAACGAAAATTGTTCTAATCCAAGATAATACGAAAGCATAGAAATAATCGGAACTAGAAGAAGCATAGAAACCGAAATTATTGTGTCTGCCCACGAATACTCAACTAATGACAAATCACTAGTAAGCAAAATGTTGTTAATCGGAGCAAAAAAGGCATTTATAAGCTTATAGTATCCTACAAAGTTTTCAAATATACCAAAGGCTTTTCCCACAATAATAGCAATGCCACTCAAAAGGAATGGTGCATCAGCGATCAATCCGGCTGTTAACCCTTTATAAGGATTATATTTTCTATGTCCGGTTTTAGCAAGCGGTGCATCTGATTCACCTATTTTATAACAAAAAGAATAAATAATAGAAATCAACGCAACAAAACAAATAATCTGCGCACCTACGCGAACGTATCTGTTTTGTGAAATTGCGCCGGCAAACAGCGTTAGAACGAAGCAGCCCAAATCTGTCATAAACAAACGGAAAAACAAACTCAAAGTAAATCCGAAAAAGCTTTTAGACTTCATAAAAATCTCCTTTAAGTGACAATCAGACTAATGATCATTGGAATTATAATACCGAGCAGTGCACCACCTAAAACCTCAAGCGGTGTATGGCCTAGTTTTTCTTTTAATTCACAATCCTCATAATCTTCAAAGTTGTCATCATCATCACGCATCATAATATTAAGTAGCTTAGCATGCTCTCCCGCTTCCCGTCGAACACCCATTGCATCATATATAACAACACAAGCAAGAATAAATGAAATTGCAAATTCAGAAGACTCAACACCACAAATCTGAGCAGTCGATATGGCCAGAGATGTAACCAATGCGGTGTGTGAGCTCGGCATCCCGCCGGAGCCTACAAATCTTTCAAACTGTACCTTTTTTTGAAAGAAAAGCACAAACAAAAATTTCAACAACTGTGCTGCAAACCAGGATATCAAAGAACACCATAGAATGTAATTTCGAAAAACTCCCATTTTCAATTCCTCTAAATTTTATTTGTTACGGGTAGCAAGTAAAATTGCAAGATCTTTTAAATTTCCCGTTTCATGAAAAGCTTCAAGACAAGTCAATGCTTGTTCTGTTAAATGCAAGGTTTCTTTTTGAGCTTTTTCAAGCCCGATAAAAGAAACATATGTGTTTTTATGCTGTGCATTGTCACTTCCGATAGGTTTTCCCAAAACCCCTTCGGAAGAAATAATATCAAGAATGTCGTCACGAATTTGAAAAGCACGACCAATATATTCACAATAGTTGAGAGCAGCATCGGTTTGGATATCACTAGCCCCGGCTATTATGCACGCAATCTCGGCAGAAACTTTAATAAGCGCAGCCGTCTTACCTTTGTGAATTAAGTCAAGCTGTTCCTTTGTAATATCCTTGCCTTCACTTTCAAGATCGAGCACCTGACCGCCGATCATACCGCTCATACCTGCAGCCTTAGATAATGCTGATACGGCTTTAATGGCACGAAACGGATCAACATTGCTGCTTATACAAGCAGCGGTTTCAAATCCAAGTGTCAATAAAGCATCCCCGGCAAGCAATGCATTAGCTTCACCGAATGCTATATGGCATGACGGCTTTCCCCTTCTCATATCATCATCATCCATACACGGAAGATCATCGTGAATAAGCGAATAAGTATGAATCATTTCAATAGCACATGCAAAATTGAGAATATCCGATATATTGCCGCCCAGAATACGATAAAATTCGAGCATTATTGCAGGTCGTATCCTTTTTCCACCGGCGTTTAAGCTATATGACATGGCTTCTTTTAAAATATCAGGCACATCTGAATAATCATTCAATATACTCTGAAGACGATCTTCTACCAGACCGGCATAGCTTTTCAGCATAAGCTCTGCACTCATTGCGGATCTTCCTCACATTCATCAAGCTGTGTTATCTTCAACTGTGCCTCTTTAAGTTTTTTATCACAAAAAACACTCAATTTAGCGCCCTCTTCATAGAGCTTTATTGAATCATCCAATGAAAGATTTCCACTTTCAAGCAACGAAGTAATCTCTTCAAGACGCTTCATTGCGGTTTCAAAAGTATGTTCCATATCTATCTAATCCTTTATTGTAGCATTTTTTATACCATCGTGAAATCTGATACTGATATCATCCCCAACAGTTATGTTGTGTGATGATGAGATAATCTTGCCATCTTTATAAACTGCAGAATAACCGCGAAGCATAACATTAAGCGGACTTAATGCAGATAATCGTGCTGCTGTTTCAACAAAGTTCTGTTTTTTATTGGATATTATTTCAGAATACGAATTATTCATACGCCTGATAAACAGATCAAGCGTCTGCGACAAATTATCAACATAATAAAGCGGATTTTTTAAACATTGCTTGTTTGTCATTGCCGATAGTATTAAACACTTGTTCTTATAACAAGATCTCACCGCATTTCTGTTTGCATTGCTCATACGCTTTATTAATAACAAAAGATCATTTCTGTCTGGCACCGCCAGCTCTGCAGCACCAGACGGTGTAGGTGCACGAAGATCAGCTGCGTAATCACATATCGTAAAATCCGTTTCATGACCAACAGCGCTTATAACCGGAATTCTTGAAGCAGCAATGCTTCTCGCAAGTTCCTCGTTATTAAAAGCCCACAGATCCTCAATTGAACCGCCGCCTCTACCGATGATTATAACATCGGCACATTTC
>JAXJVX010000200.1:0-1241 GCA_036308305.1 Acutalibacteraceae bacterium
GAATATTAGAGATGTCTGTTTCAGTCAAAGTTTTCTCCACAACGCTTTGAGCTGAAGAAAAACTGCCTGTAAAACTATATAATTTTGTTCCCGATTCTATGGTATAAGTAGAATTTGCCTCTCTGGTTATCAATCCATTGTCATACTGATTATCCCAATAAATTGTACCGTCAATCATAACGCCATAGTGTCCATTATATTTGTACCAATCAACAACAGTTATTGCATCAAATAAAATTGATTTAATGCCGGTTTCTGTAATATCAATTTTAACATATTCGTCCTGCGCTTTGAACGCATCCGAATACTCACCATCCCAGTAATTCGAATTGACTTTCAAGGCATTACTTGAATTATATTGAACAACTGTAGCAGAATAAACCGAACTTGAATCAACTGAAGAACCTATGGTTGAGTATGTTGGGATTTTATTGTCAAAATCATAAGTAACAATTGCTGTTGAAGTATCATCTGAAAGAGCAACCGCCGCTACGGCAACATTGTCAGTATTGCTATACAAGTAAATATCACTGATAGTCAATTCACAAGCATCTTCAACTTCAAAGTTAATTTCTGTTTTTTCGGATGGCGTGATACCGAGATTTGCAAAATCAAGTATAAATGTTGTACCGCTTTCGCTTACTGCTGTATAACTGGTTTCAACACTGATTTCAACACTGACTACAACTGCTCTTAAGCTTCCGTTACCTTTTGCGGTAAATGTAATACCGTCATATCCTGTTGTATCATTGTTGTATGTGCCGAGTATACGTCCTGCATTTCTAACAGTAAGATTGATACCATTGTCATCTGTTGAGTTAATTGTTGATGTACCGTTGATTGCATAGTAGTTTTTCTGTTTATCCCAATCGATAAGCAGCTTGCTGTCTACTGTGGATGATGAAGTGGTAGTAGTGGTTGTTGCTTCTGTTGGTTTTGTGGTTGCAGTAGTCGAGCCACTTCCTGAGGTGGTAGGATCGTTTACACCGAGGGTAATTTTTGCAATGCCATTTTCTTTATCTACCCATTCTGCGCTCTTGGTCGCCATGTCTTGCTCTGCACTTGAATTAAGCACAGGGACAGCTATCAACACAGACAACATCAAAGCCGCTATCAGCAAAAGTGATAACAACCGCATATTCAATCTGTTGATACGACCTTGACTGACCGGTGCCTTCGGCATATACGAACCTCCATTTTTGGAATATGTATATAAGTATGGCATAAAAGAACTGTGTGCA
>JAXJVX010000201.1:0-2419 GCA_036308305.1 Acutalibacteraceae bacterium
CCGGATGAGCCTTTTCAATCTCATCAAAAAGCAAAACACAATAGGGGTTTCTGCGTATTTTTTCGGTAAGCTGACCACCCTCATCATATCCTACATAACCGGGAGGTGAGCCTACAAGGCGAGAAACAGTGTGTTTCTCCATATATTCCGACATATCAAAACGAACAAGTGCGCTTTCGTTGCCAAACAGTGTTTCAGCAAGTGCTTTACAAAGCTCTGTTTTACCTACACCTGTAGGGCCAAGGAATATAAACGAACCTATCGGACGCTTGGGATCTTTTAGACCGACTCTGCCTCGTCTGATAGCACGGGAAACAGCGCTGACCGCCTCTTTCTGACCTACTATTCGGTTGTGGAGTATATCCTCCATTTTAAGCAACCGTTCGCTTTCTTCTTCAGTAAGCTGTGTTGTGGGTACACCAGTCCAGCCTGAAACGATAGCTGCTACCTCTTCGGCAGTTACCTCGCCGGTAATATGAGCATTGTCCTGCTCCCATTTTGACTTTTGCTCAGCAAGTTTCGCTTCGATTTCCTTTTCCTCGTCACGGAGTCTTGCTGCTGCTTCAAAATCTTCAGTATTAACAGCGTTTTGCTTTTCTGCTGATAGAGTTTTAAGCTGAGCTTCCAACTCTTTGACTGATTTCGGTGCAGTATATGCTTTGAGTTTTACTTTGGACGCTGCTTCATCGATAAGGTCGATGGCCTTATCGGGAAGAAAACGGTCGTTGATATAGCGTGATGAAAGCTTTACTGCGGCATTGAGTGCATCATCGGTTATTTTAACTTTGTGGTGCGCCTCGTATTTATCACGCAGACCTTTTAATATGAGTACCGCTTCTTCTTCGGAAGGTTCAGGGACATTTACCGGTTGGAAACGCCGCTCAAGTGCTGCGTCTTTTTCAATATACTTTCTGTACTCGTTGATAGTGGTTGCACCGATTATCTGTAAATCACCTCTTGCAAGTGATGGCTTCAAGATGTTTGCAGCATCTGTTGAACCTTCAGTTGCACCTGCGCCGACTATCGTATGAAGCTCGTCAATAAATAGAATTGTATTGCCGGACTTAATTACTTCGTCGATAGCATCTTTTATACGTTCTTCAAAGTCGCCACGGTATTTGGTTCCTGCAAGCATACCGGTAAGATCGAGCGTTACGACACGCTTGTCTTTCAACAGTTCAGGTACTTCACCCTCAACTATTTTAAGTGCCAATCCTTCTGCAATAGCAGTTTTGCCGACACCGGGTTCACCTATAAGGCAGGGGTTGTTTTTTGTGCGTCTAGTGAGTATCTGAATAACTCTTTCTATCTCTTTAGCTCTGCCTATAACCGGGTCGAGCTTTTTGTTTTTTGCAAGAGCAGTCAGGTCTCTGCCGAATTTATCAAGGTTTGGCGTCTTGCTGTTTTTATTAACCGTTGGCTGATCTGTATCTGATGAGGCAGCTGAAAGCTCATCAATAAGCGACTCAGGAGATACACCCATTTCAGCAATAAAGCGTGTTGCATAGTTGCTTCCCTCTGCAAGTATTGCAATGAGCATATGCTCGGTGGCAACTATCTGCGATCCGCATTCATGTGAATATTGCACTGCAAGCTGTAATATGTGCTTTGCACGTGGTGTCATATCGTCGGGAGTAAGATTGGTTTTCATACCCCGACCGATAGTTTCAACTATGATCTGTTCTATTTTCTCGTAATCAATACCGTGATTATTTAATACACTTTCTGCAAAGCATCCGTCTGTGCTTGCGATACCGAGCAGTATGTGCTCGCTGCCGATGTATGTGTGGCCAAGCTCACAAGCGTTTTCGACAGCACGGTTCAACGCCTCGTTAGCTTTTTCTGAAAAACCGTTGAATTTGAACATAAATTACATCACCTTTTTTAGTTTAACATTTCTCTTACGAGTTTTGCGCGTTCAATGTCGCGCTGTGCGGGTTCAAGTGCACCGCCGAGCTTTTGCTGTAATGTAGCAGGCTGTGCTATGCAAATAAGCTCGTTGACCTGTTCCATTGTGACCTCTTTCATAATACCCATACCGACGCCTATACGAACTTTTGAGATAAGTTCCATAAATTCGGAACAGGAAAGGATATGAGCATATTTCAGCATACCGTATGCACGATAGACGGTATCCATTAAGCGTGTTGTGTCGATAGCCTCTCTCGCACTTCTTTCACGCTGTGCTATTTGTGTTACGATGCCCTCAAGATTCTCAATAGCAGCATTTTCTGAAATTCCTAATGTTACCTGATTTGATATCTGATACAAGGCGCATTTGGTTTTGCTGCCTTCGCCGTAGGTTCCTCGTATAGTAAGACCGAGTTTTGAGATAGTACCGGCAATTTGACCAAGTGCATTCATTGATTCGAGTGCAGGCAAATGCATCAATGCGGAAGCACGCATACCTGTTCCCAAA
>JAXJVX010000202.1:0-9940 GCA_036308305.1 Acutalibacteraceae bacterium
CTGTTACTGAGTGTGCAAGAACACTTAAAAGGGCAGGAGCAGGGAAGATATGCGTTATATCCGGCGCACATAATGTACAGCAATGGATTGACCGGACAATACACAGATTTATATAATTGTACTTGTGATTGGTAGTATTAACAACAAATTATGCCAACAAAGTACAATTTTTTTTGCAAAAAATAAATTGATTTTTTATATCCGGTGTGTTATAATATATAATACCGTAGATATTCAGGAAATTTATAAACAAGGAGAATAAAGGCTATGGATTCAAACAAAAGACCCGATTCAATGGTTCGTATAACAACAGCGGAGCTTGCAAATGCGTTTATAGACGAGCAGGTTGATGCTGTAAGAAAACAGGTAGGAGATAAAAAGGTTCTTCTCGCACTTTCAGGCGGCGTAGACTCATCAGTTGTTGCAGCATTGCTCATAAAGGCAATCGGCAAACAGCTCGTATGTGTTCACGTTAACCACGGTCTGATGCGTAAAGGCGAGAGCGAGCAGGTTATAGAGGTTTTCAGAAACCAGCTCGATGCAAACCTTATATATATAGACGCAACTGACCGTTTCCTTGATAAGCTCAAGGACGTAGCAGACCCTGAAACAAAGCGTAAGATAATAGGTAATGAATTTATCGTTGTATTTGATGAGGAGGCAAGAAAGCTTACTGACGTCAAATTCCTTGCTCAGGGTACAATTTATCCCGACATTCTTGAGAGCGACGGCGTAAAGGCACACCATAATGTAGGCGGATTGCCTGAGGATATGCAGTTTGAACTCGTTGAGCCGGTTAAACTCCTTTATAAGGATGAGGTAAGAGTAGTTGGTAAAGCATTGGGCTTACCGGAAAGTATGGTAGACCGTCAGCCGTTCCCCGGACCGGGTCTTGGTGTAAGATGTCTTGGTGCAATAACACGTGACAGACTCCACGCACTCCGCGAGGCAGACGCTATCTTAAGAGAGGAATTTGACAACTGCGGTCTTGCAAAGACAGTATGGCAGTACTTCATTGCAGTTCCTGATATGAAGAGTGTCGGCGTAAAGAACGACAAGAGATATGAGGGTTGGCCTGCAATCATCCGTGCCGTAAACACAACCGATGCAATGACAGCAACAATCGAAGAAATTCCTTACGAGGTACTTCATAAGATTACAAACCGTATAACAAGCGAAGTAGACGGCATCAACCGTGTACTCCTCGACCTCACACCGAAGCCGATAGGCACGATCGAGTGGGAGTAAGTAATCAAACCCTCGAAAGTGGCTTAAAATAAGGCTTTTCGGGACTTTGAAATCTGCAATGATACTAATTTGATACTATTTTACTATTGCAGACAATAAATGATTATAAAAAACTATCCCCCTGAAAACGACAAAGTTTTCAGGGGGATTTTTCTATGCTTATAACTTAAATTCGTGACCTTTTTCTTTCTTTCGCATTTCTTTGAGTGCTTTTTCTGTGCGTTCAGCTTCAACTCTTGGAAATGTGTATCTCCAATGGTCGTATTCTTCTTTTGTAATTTCTCCGTTTAAGAATTTTTGGTATTCATTATGCCACAAGCGAAACATTTCATTCATACTTTGAGCTTTTGAATTTTCGGTATATTTGTCTAATGCGATACAATACTGACCTGCTTCATTTTGGGTTATGTGCATATAATTTGTATCTTCAAGTACAAACAAGGTGTGCATAAGACCGTTATAGGTATCAATATCAGGCACTTTTAATGCAAGTGGTGATACATCAAATATATATGAAAGTTTTTCGATGGTGTCCTCTTTCGGAACTCTTGTTTCAGATTCATATTGAGCAACACGAACATCGGCAGCTCTTTCGGGATAACGGAGCTTTAAGCCCAATTCCTTTTGTGTAAGGTTTTTTAAGGTACGGAAAAATCTTATTCTTTTACCAATAGCCATATTGTACACCTCGTAGATTAAACATTTTTATTTAGTATAACATATAATTTGACAAAATGCAATAGAAATTAAACAAAAAAGTTTAATTATTTTAATTCAAAACACTTGACATAAACAAATATGTTTAGTATAATACAGTTAACAACTAAACAAATAAGTTTAGTTAATATAAATTAAAGGAGGATTTTTCGATGGAAAACAAATTATTTATGCGTTCCGAAGAAGTAGCCAAAGAGCTTGGAGTTTCCAGAGCCTATGCTTATAAACTTATTAAAAAGCTGAACGAGGAACTAAGGGCGAAAGGCTATCTTGTAATCGAAGGAAGATTGAACCGTGAATACTTCATGGAGAAAATCTACACAAATAAAAACGGAAAGGAGAAATAAAAATGCCGGCTTACAAGGACAAGAAAACAGGTAAATGGTACGCTTCATTCTACTGTATGAATTGGAAAGGCGTACGGGAAAAGAAAATGAAACGAGGCTTTGAAACCAAAAAGGCAGCTCTTGAATGGGAGCGAGAATTTTTAAGACAATCCAAAGCCGACCTCGATATGAGGTTTGACACCTTTGTAGAATTATATGTTACCGACCTTAAACAAAGGCTTCGGGAGAACACTTTTCTCACAAAGGAAAGTATAATCTACAAAAAGGTACTTCCTTACTTCAAGGAGAAAAAGCTGAACGCCATAACAGCTAAAGATGTTATCAAGTGGCAGAATGAATTATTGGCTTACCGTGATGAAAACGGCAAACCTTATTCAAAAACCTATCTCAAAACAATTCATAATCAGCTTAGTGCAATATTTAATCACGCAATACGCTATTATGACTTGAAATCCAATCCGGCAGCCAAAGCAGGACACATTGGCGAAAAGGAAGCAGGAGAAATGGATTTTTGGACTAAAGAGGAATACAAATTATTTGCAAATGAAATGATGGATAAGCCAAAATCATTTTATGCGTTTGAGGTTCTTTATTGGTGCGGTATCCGCTTGGGTGAGCTTCTTGCTCTGACACCTGCTGATTTCGATTTTGAAAACGGACTTCTCCGTATAAATAAATCATATCAGCGTATCGGAACCCGTGATGTAATTACCGAACCGAAAACAAAGAAAAGCATACGCACAATAAAACTCCCGTCCTTCCTTTGTGAAGAAATTAAGGAATATTTGGGTATGCTCTACGGCATAAAACCTACAGATAGAATGTTCCCAATATCCAAGAGTTTCTTACATCACGAAATGGACAGAGGTTCAGCGGCAGCAGGTGTAAAGCGGATAAAAATTCACGGACTCCGTCATAGTCACATAAGCCACCTGATAGACTTGGGTTTTTCCGCAGTTGCCATTGCTGACCGAGTGGGACATGAGAGCATTGATATTACATACAGATATGCACATCTTTTCCCCTCAAAGCAGGTAGATATGGCAAACAAACTTGAAAACGAAAGGATTGATTTAATTGGATAAAAAACTTGATGCCAAAGGCAGATGGAGAAACAAAACCACATCGTTTATGATGTCACCTGAAGAACGGGCGGATTTAGATATTCGTGTCAGCCTTTCGGGACTGACAAAACAGGAATATATGGTTAGACGGTTGCTTGAAAGAGATATAATCGTTCAGCCAAATTCAAGAATTTATAAGGCACTCCGAAATCAAATGACGGAAATCCTTAATGAACTCCGCAGAATTGAAAACGGAGCAAATGTTGATGATGAACTGCTTGCAGTTATCAAAACGGTAGCGGAAACCTACAATGGTTTACAAGAAAAGTAAAAGTCCCAAAGTATCGGCAAATACTTCGGGACATGGAATGTGGTAAACACTCCTTAATTACAATTATCAGTTTACCACATTCCTGTTGATTTTTCAATAGGAACGAGGTGAAAAGTTTAATGTTTGATAAAAATTTTGATGATATGCAGACCGAAGAAATGAGGGAATATTTCAAACAAATGAACAATCCCTATTATCTTTACGCAAAAACAATGACAAATCTGTATGATGAGGTATATCAGCCCAAAACCCCTGTTATAGAAAATCTTTTATACAGCGGTACATACTTGTTTGTCGGTGCGCCGAAAGTCGGCAAATCGTTCTTTATGGCACAGCTCGCTTATCACATAAGCAGCGGTCTTGACCTTTGGAATTACAAGGTCAACAAAGGTACGGTTTTGTACCTTGCATTAGAGGACGATTATGCAAGACTTCAGCACAGACTTTATACAATGTTCGGAGCGTGCGAAAACGAGAAATTTTTTCTTGCCACACAATCCAATCAGCTCAACGGCGGTTTAGATAAACAGCTTGAGGGATTTATAGAAAATCATCCCGATACAAAGCTGATTATCATTGATACCTTGCAGAAAATCCGTGAACTCTCCGGCGATAAGTACAGTTATGCAAATGACTATGATATTGTAACAAAGCTAAAGAAATTCAGCGACAACAAAAATATCTGTCTGCTTCTTGTTCATCATACAAGAAAGCAGCAGTCTGACGATTGCTTTGAAACAATCTCCGGGACAAACGGATTGCTTGGAGCTGCTGACGGTGCGTTTCTTCTGCAAAAGGAAAAACGCACAGCATCAAAAGCTATTCTTGATGTAGTCGGCAGGGATCAGCAAGACCAAAGGCTGCACTTGGAATTTAACCGGGAGCGTTGCTTGTGGGAATTTATAAAAGCTGAAAACGAGCTTTGGAATCAACCAACCGACACTCTGCTTGAAAGTGTTTCAAAAATTGTAAACATTGAAAGTAAAGAGTGGACAGGAACGGCAACGGAGCTTATATTAAAACTTGGTTTGGATATTTCTCCAAATTCGCTTACAAGGCATCTGAATGTTAATGCAGACAGGTTGTTTAACGAATATCAGATTTCTTACGAGAGTTCACGCACCCACGCAGGCAGACAAGTTACATTCAAGCTCATACCGAAAGAGCAAGAATAACCGTGTCGATTGTGACGATAGTGACGGTATTTTGCGTGACGATATTGGTATCTAAAATATCGTCACGACCGTCACGGATAGGATGGGATAGGATATGAAAAATATACAAATAAAGCAAGAGCTTTTTGTAAAGCTGATACAGTATTTTTACAGCGAAGAAATCGGATATGACAATGAGGAATTATTCGATTTAGAGCGTGAAATCAAATCCGAACTTCAAAAGAAGTTGGATAAGGTTTCAATGCGGAGTTACTACACCGCATACAAAACTGCTCCCACAGAGCAGGAGCGTGAGGAAGCACGCAAGAAATATCTCGATGAAAGAGGTGTGCCTGAGAGCTATCGATGGTAAATTCTCTTTAAGAGATATTTACGGGAATGTGGCACATTCCCGTGTAGGCAATTAAGGAGCGAAAGTGACGGATTGCCGATAGGTGAGAACGAGAAAAATTTTGAGCGTTCTCCACTATTGCAGACGGCTGATTTTTAACATAAAAATATCTGCCGTTTGCGGTGTGTGTAGCCACAGGCAGCACACACTTCGGCGGTAGCCGAACAAGCCCTCTGCAAGAGCGCAAACTACCGTAGGTAGCCGCATTTTTGTTGGCTCGCTGACAAAAGTGCATTTGCGTTACTTTTGACAAAAGTAACAAAACCCAAGTTCGCTATCGCTCACTTGAAAATACAATAAGCGAGGTGAAAAACGATGTTAGAAAGGTCGATTTCCTTTACAAAAGGATCAGGTGTTATAAGCCATAATGCAAGAGATTTTCTCACGGATAATGTTGATAAGGACAGAGTGCAAAATAACATACAATACTGTCACGGAAAAATTGAAGATGCCTACCAAAAACTGTTTGGTGAAGCATTGGAAAAATACAATGCCAAGCAGACAAGAAAAGACAGAATAGTTGAAAATTATTATGAAAAAATTCGTACCGGGAAACAAGAAAAAACATTCCACGAGGTCATAGTACAGATTGGCGATAAGGACAATATGGGAGCCAAGACAGAGTACGGTCAACTTGCAGGAAAAATTCTTGACGAGTATATGAAGGGCTTTGCAGAAAGAAATCCGTATCTGCATGTATTCTCTGCTCACTTACATATGGATGAAGCATCACCGCATCTGCATATAGATTTTATTCCGTTTACAACAGGCAGCAAGCGTGGACTTGAAACAAGAGTTTCGTTAAAGGCTGCTTTGGAAAAGCAAGGCTTTAAGGGTGGAACGAGAAGCTGTACCGAACTGAATGAGTGGTACGAAGCGGAAAAGGTGGCATTATCAAAAATAATGCTTCCGTATGGTGTTAAGTGGGTAGAAAAACATACACACGAAAAGCATAAATCCGTCAGCGAATTTAAGAAGCAGAAACTTATAGAAGAAGTAGAAGCTCTTGAAGAAAAAAAGGAGGATATTGAGCGCAAAATTGCTACATATCAGAGTGCCGAAGATTATTCAGATGCTATGGCAGCAAAAATGACAAGCGGAGAGTATAAAATCCCCGAACCACCCAATTTAATGTCTGCAAAATCATATCACAGCAAGTTTGTTGAACCGCTTATAAAAAAGTTGGTAAATATAATAAAAACACTTGCAAGAAGATGCTATGTAGCAGAGAAAGAAGCGGAGCAGGCAACGAGTAAACTATTAACGATTCATGAGGAAAAAGAAAGGCTTAAATCTGCAAATTGGGATTTGAGAATGGCTAATAGCCAAATGGGAGTTGAGGTCAGAAATTATGAGAAAATCAAAAATTTTCTTGGCATAGATAAGGTCAAGGAAATGCTGAAAATAATCAATGTTCAAAAGCACAAAACTAAACAAAAGAAGCAGTCAGAACCGGAAAGATAAAATATTTTCCCTTAATAACCTGTACGGGAATGTGCCACATTCCCGTGTGGATGGTTAGGGATTTAAAAAATTTAACAGGAGGATTTTACAATGAAAAAATCAATTTTTGAACAAATGGGCGGAACTTACAGACGAGAGGGGGATTACCTGATACCTAACATTTCTGTTCCCGATACAAGGGAATATAACATCGGTAAATATGGAAATCTGCACAGGCAATTTCTCGAAGAAAATTATCCGGTATATTATTCTGTTATGCTTTCATCGGGTAAGTTGTTTGCCCGTCTTGAACGGGTAGAAAGAAAAGCGCAACAAGAGCTTGATAGGCTTATTCCCATACTTGCCAAGCAACAAGGGGTTACAGAAAAATTAAAGGCTGAAAATCAGCTTAAATGGGTGGGCTTGATGAACAATATCAAAACACAGGTTGAAGAAAAAATCTATGCAGAAATCGTATATGTGAGAGGAGCAATATAATGAAAAAATTTGTTGTGTTTATAGTCTTAATTTCAATGTTTACAAGTACGGGTGTGAAAGCAGCAGAGGTGCCGAGAGAGTCGGCACCCTGCAATGCCACAAATGAAGCAATTTCTGTTGTTGAAAATTTTATCGGTGATATTTTAACCGAAGTGCAGAACGGCATGGGATATGCCGATGCGAGAGCGAAATCAAATCGCATATTCTTTACTGCTTGGCTCAACGGTCAGACAAACGGCTATAGTTACGGAGAACTTGTTGCTATAGCCAATAACGCAATATGGCAATATCGGGATATGTACTTACGACCTGATTTTTATGCAAATAATCTTGAAAAAGTCAGAGTTATTATTTCTCCCGTAATTGAAGATTATAAATCCGGCAAAATCACTTATGCAGAAGCAGAGTTTAATGCACGAAATAGGATTTGCCAAGCTGTAAAGCCTGACTTCAATCCCTATGTGGAATATATTAAAGACCCGATATATAGGGATATTCCATCTGTGGATAATAGCTTATTTATACTTGCAAGAAAACTGATTTTAGAAAGCAAATAATTATAATGGGGTGTAGCCGTTTCCGGTTACACCCCTTAAAGTTAAAATTCATATTTTTTAATTGTTTCGATTGAATCACGAAGCATATCAAGTTGTTTCTTGCTCATATTCTCAACATCTGCTCTGATTGTACTTAAAAAGATATTTGAATTATCTTCTTCAAAGTCCATTGCAAAGGTATCAATGGGAACATTTAATGCTTTAGCTATTTTATATATCATTGTAAAGTGCGTGTCGTGATAACCTTGTTCAATTCTTGAAATATGCTTTTGTGAAATTCCTGATATTTCAGAAAGCTGCTCTTGTGTAAGACCTGCCTTTTGTCTGCATTCTTGTATTCTCTTTCCTACACTTTTTGTTATTTGCTCTTTTTCGAATTTATCAATACTCATAATTATACAACCCTCACAATGATTATTCTACATAATTAAATTATATATTCAGGAATGTATAATTGTAACTTGATACTTGAATACAATTTTATATAATTCTACAAATAGGTAATATTTTCTCTTTATTTTTCTATATATGTGTGGTATAATAGATTATAATATTACTTTTATGATGAATTTGGGGTAACAAACTATGGGTACTGATAAAGCGTGTTGTTTTTTCGGACATAGAAAGATAGACAAAACACTCGAACTGATTGAAAGGCTTACAAGGGAGATTGAAGCCTTAATCATAGAAAAAGCGGTCAGCACTTTTTATTTCGGCAGTAAAAGTGAATTTGATGATTTATGCCATAAAACTGTTACAGAGCTGAAAGAAAAATATCCCCACATAAAGCGTGTTTATGTGAGGTCGGCATTTCAACATATTCCCGATTGGTATGAGGATAGCCTACTTGAACATTATGAAGATACATATTTCCCTGAACATATGGAAAAGGCAGGCAGAGCTTCCTATGTGGAGCGCAATCAGGAAATGATAAATAAATCGGATTTTTGTATTGTGTACTACGATGAAAACTATGCACCACCGAGAAGAAAAAACAGTAAACGGGATTTGACGGACTACCAACCCAAAAGTGGAACGAAAGTTGCTTATGATTATGCTGTGAAAAAGAAAAAAGAAATTATAAATATGTATGCACAGTAACTATTAAGAGTGGTTTACTTTGGTTGGTCAAATTTTTTCTTTCAAAAAGGTTTTCAAATTTATCCAAATCTATTGATTTTTTAATACCTTTATGTTATAATTAGGATGCATACTAAAATGATTCGGAGGAGATATTGTGATAAATAGTATTGTTAAACGGCACGATAGGCTAAATCCGTTCACAGAAGCACAGATAAATGTCATTCGTTCAACAACAAAACTGTTTCTCAAAAATGGATATACAAGAACCTCTCTAAAAATGATTGAAGCAGATTGCGGTGTTAAGGTTGGTAATATAACTTATTACTTTCACTCAAAAGAAGATTTGCTGAAAGTTCTTGTTGAGGAGCTTATGGACTATCACGCAATTATGATTGATGATATTCACGAAGAGAAAAAAGACAATCTATTCGCTTATGCAATGGAGGTAACGGCTCAGATTGCTCTTTGTGAGAGTAACAGAAGTGCGTGGGATTTATATTTCTCAGCTTATAGCCTTCCGCAAACATATGAGGTCATAAAGGCGTGGGCGGCAGAAAAGAATTATAATCTGTTTCGTGAAAAGCTTCCCGATTGGACGGAGCACGATTTTAAGGAGATTGAAGAAGTGGCAAGTGGCATTGAGCTTGCAGCACTAAAATCTGTTTGCAACAGAAACTTCACTCTCGATAAAAAGATTTCCCTTTTCCTTAACTCACTTTTGATGCTCTATAAGGTGTCAGAAGAAGAACGAAAAAAAGTTATTGAAAAGGTGCTTGCACTTGACTATGAGAAAATGGCAAAAGATATGTTTGATAGCTTCGTTAAAAGGCTCGACAGCACCGAAAAACAAAACGAATGATAATAATTATATAAAGGGATATATACTTTTATGTTGTACTTACATACAACATAAACAAACACTAACGGTTTTTATAAACATTAGCACAATACATATTGAAAGGAGCAAAATTACAATATGAAAACAAAAACACGATTTAACAAATTAACAGCGTGGCTATTGACATTGGCTATGCTGATGACATTTATACCTACGTTCTCGCAAATTGGAACGGGTTTAACAGTGTA
>JAXJVX010000203.1:0-3520 GCA_036308305.1 Acutalibacteraceae bacterium
AACCACTACAGTTCCAACGACGATACCGACAACAACTGTGCCAAGAGTGACCATGCCGGATGCGGGTGTTACTGTACCTTCAAGCTACGGTAGCGGCATTGCTGATAATATCACAGTAAATCAGGTTGGATATGAAACTAATTCCCAAAAAACCGCAAAGCTTTTTGAACCGTTTGAAGTAAGCTCGTCAAAAAGCACGATTAGTCTTGTAACATTTTATGTTGTAGATGCCGATTACGGTCATGTTGTATATCAAGGAACTACGATAAAGCGTTCATATAATAACGGTACGAACTGTTATGTCAGTGAATTTGATTTTTCAAGCGTCACGGTGGAGGGTAGATATTATCTGCACGGCCCGTCAGGTAAATCGTACGAGTTTGAAGTTTGTGATAACCCATATGATGAAGTCAATGACGCAATGCTCACAATGCTATATTATCAGCGTTGCGGTATGGCACTTGATGCTGATATAGTAGGTGACTATTATGCGCATTCAGCCTGCCACACAGGAGACAACTATCCTGCAACTATCCTTAACAAGGATAACGGAAGCACATATGAAGCCTCCGAAGTGAAGACTGCAAGTGATTTCTCAGGGGGCCTTCACGATGCAGGCGACTACGGTAGATATACAACTCCGGCAGTTCAGACGATTGCCGATCTTATCTATACATACACAATGTTCCCTGAAGCAATGAATCTTGATATAATTCAAGATAACAAGGGTGAGCATATTTCTGATGCACTCGATGAAGCACGCTATGAAGCAGAGTGGCTTCTTAAAATGCAAGCTGAAGACGGCGGAGTGTATTGGAGAATAGTAACAATAGAATTCGGAACTTATCATCAGCCGGATAAAGACGGTATTTTCCTTTACGGAGGTTGGACAACTTCGGTTGATAAATCAAGATACGGACTTTATGTATCACGCACGATGTATGAGGCAACGGCAGGTGCGGCAGGTGCATTCGCAAGCTGCTATGTAGCTTTCAAGGATATTGATAAGGACTTTGCAAACGAGTGTCTTGCAGCAGCAAAGAAGGCATATAACTGGTGTATGCAAAGTTCACTTCCCAGAGGCGCAAAATCTGCTTTCGATAAAATCGGCGAAACTCCGAAGGTAATTGCAGGTTCATACGGCGGAACAGTGTGCAACGAAGCACTTTGGTATGCAGCGTGCAGTCTTTATGCAGCAACAGGCGATAATACCTATCACAGCCAGGTGAAAGCAATGGCTTCTGCCGGTTGCGGCTATACTGAAATGGGTTGCTATAACTTCGGTGGATTCGGCTCACTCAGTTATATCCTTTGTGACAAGGCTGATGAAACTATAAAGAATAATATAATCAGCGCTTTCAAAACCAAGGCGGATGATTTAAAGGCAAAAGCCGAAAAAAACGCATGGGATTCTATTTATTCAGACGGCGGCGATTACGGCTGGGGCTCGAATGCTGATCTCGGGCAAAATCTTAAGAGCTGTGCTGTTGTGGATTATATCAGCGGTACAAAAGAGTATGACAGCACTATCCGTGGCATGATATCGTTTATGCTGGGACGCAACTGGTCAGGATATTCATTTGTAACAGGCTACGGTACACAGAGCCCGAAACATCCGCACCATCGTCAGTCTTGGTATACAGACGAGCCGGTACCGGGTATGGTGGTAGGCGGTATCTATCATGGCAGTTATACCGACAGTAACCAGAATATTCAGGGCAATGAGATATGTATTTATTGGAATACCTCTGTTACTGCCATAATGGCGTATGTTGTTGAAAATGATTTGAAATAAACACTTGTAAATCAATTTATCTTTATGTATAATGAAATCAAACAATAGGGAAAAGGTGAGTGTTATGGCTAATATTACAGTACCTTCTGATTACAGCAAAGAATTAAAGACTGAGATCGCGGTCGATCAGGTTACATACAAGGTCGGCGGTAACAAGATGGCAGTACTTCGTGATTTTTTAGGCGGAGTATGCTATGTAGTAGATGCAAAAACCAATGAAGCAGTATTTTCGGGTGAGGCTACAGGCCCGATATTTGATCCTGCAAACAAGATCGAAGTTTATCATTTCGATTTTACGCCTGTTAATGAGTGCGGCGAGTATTACATTGCAGCTTCTTACGGTATTTCATATAACTTCAGCGTTTCGGTGTCACCGTACAGAGAACTTACAAACGCAATGGTAAAAGCATTGTATTTTCAACGCTGCGGTATGGCGCTTGAAGAAAAATATGCAGGCGAATATGCACATCCCGAATGTCACAACTTCCCTGCATATCTGCTTGATGATCCCGATACTGTTATTGAGGATGTATCCGGCGGTTGGCATGATGCAGGTGACTATGGCAAATATATAACACCTGCAAATCAGACGGTGTTCAATATGATGTATGCTTATGAGCTTTTCGGTGATGCAGTAGGCGATCAGCTGAATATTCCCGAAAGTGGTAACGGCTTGCCTGATATTCTTAATGAGTGTAAATATGAGCTTGATTGGATGCTCAAAATGCAGGCGGAAAACGGCGGCGTATACCATAAAGTATCTACCGAGCAATTTGCAGGAAACCAGCTTCCTCATGAGGATATCGTTGAGCTGCAGTGCATTTCACCTATCACGATAACTGCAACCGGCGGTTTTGCTGCTGCAATGGCCGCTGCATACCGTAACTATAAAAAGTTCTATCCTGAGTGGGCTGATAAGTGCCTTGATGCTGCAAAACGAGCTTTGGATTATGCACTTGCTAATTACAAGGATCATAAAGAGTTTAAAAATGTTCCGCCCTGCGTAACCGGCGGATACGGCGATCTTTGTTGTCTTGATGAAATTTATTGGGGAGCAGCAGAACTGTTCAGAGCAACAGGTGATAAGAAATATGAAGATATATTCAGAGAATTCCATTCAATGAAATTTTCGAAAACCGCCTTCGGTGCATATCATCAGGGCGGTCATGGCTCGCTTTGCTATCTACTTTGTGACAATGCAGATCCTGAACTTTACAGTAAAGTTAAAGCAGAGGTAATTGCCGGTGCTGATAAATCTCTTGAGATTTATGAAAATGACGGCTACAATGTTTGTCTTGCACCTCCTACTGAAACAGAAGAAGGCGACTACTACTGGGGCTCAAATGCGGCGCTTACTAATTCTCTTGCGAATATGGTTACTGTTGCAGTTGTTGATAAGACTGATAAGTATGATGAAGCTATTGCCGATTCAATATCATACCTTATGGGCAGAAACTACATCTCAAAGTGCTATGTAACCGGATTTGGCTCAAATCCCGTGATGAATCCGCATCACCGTCCGTCAATGTTTGACGGTGTAGATGATCCGGTTCCTGGACTTATCGCAGGTGGTCCGAATGATCGTAAGTGGCAGCGTCCTACTTGTGTTAAGGGCGTTAAGCAGTCGGAGGGTATTGATTGGGATGCTATGCCGCCTGCAGGTTGCTATATCGACTGGGAGTGGAACTGGACTGCCAATGAGATAACTATATATTGGAATTCTTC
>JAXJVX010000204.1:0-3343 GCA_036308305.1 Acutalibacteraceae bacterium
AGAACTTTGTTAATATGCTGCTTCGTATGTGTTTGCGTTCACCCGGAATGCTGATCGGTGCATTGATTATGGCGATATCAATAAAGCCTTCTCTTGCAGTAGTGCTTGCGGTAACTATTCCGCTTATGCTTATTGCTATAGGATTTATTGTAAAAACAGGTTTCCCGCGTTTTCAGCGTGTTCAGCAAAAGGTGGATAATCTTAACTCAACTGTTCAGGAAAGTGTAACAAATGTAAGAGTTGTAAAAAGCTTTGTGCGCGAAGATTTTGAAACCGAAAAGTTTGTCAATGCCAATGATGATCTAAAGCAAAGCGGTATGTCGGCTCAGAAAGTAATGATATTCATGCAACCGGTCATGACGCTGTTTATGAACGTCACCGTTGCAGTTGTAGTATGGTTCGGCGCACAAATGGTGCTTGACTTGGGACTCACTCCCGGTAAGCTTTCATCATTTATAAGTTATGTAAACCAAATACTTATGTCGCTTACAATGGTAACGATGATGCTGATGATGTCATCAAGAGCAATGGCAAGTGCAAAGCGTATAAATGAAGTATTTGATGAAAAACTGGATCTTTCGGATGAAACCGCAAAATATAAAGATGCAGTTGTTACGAACGGTGATATCGAGTTTAAGAATGTATCCTTCCGTTATTATAAAAACAGCGAGGGGAAGGTGCTTGATAACATCAATATACATATCAAATCAGGAACGACAGTCGGTATTATCGGTTCGACCGGTTGCGGTAAATCTACGCTTGTCTCAATGATTCCCCGTCTTTACGATGTTGATGAGGGCAGTGTCCTTGTAGACGGTATTGATGTTAAAGATTACAGTCTTGTCAATCTGCGTGAGGGCGTCGGAATGGTACTGCAAAAAAATATTCTGTTTTCCGGTACAATTGCAGACAATCTTCGTTGGGGCAATGAAAATGCAACCCTTGAAGAGATTAAGATTGCCGCAAACAGCGCTCAGGCTGATTTGTTTATCAATAGCTTTTCGGAAGGTTACGATCATTCTATTGAACAAGGCGGTACAAATGTTTCAGGAGGACAAAAGCAACGTCTTTGTATTGCAAGAGCATTACTCAAAAAGCCCAAGATAATTATTCTTGATGATTCTACAAGTGCGGTTGATACTGCAACAGAGGCAAAGATAAGAGAGCAATTCAAGACAGGGCTTTCGGGTTCTACTAAGATAATTATCGCACAGCGTATCAGCTCAATTGAAAATGCAGATACAATAATCGTTATGAACGACGGTTGCATTACCGGTATCGGCACGCACGATGAGCTTTTAAAGAATAACACAGAGTACCGTGAAATTTATCTTTCACAGACAGGCAAAAAGGAGGTGTAACGCATTATGGCAAGAAAGCTTGAAGAATTACAAAAGCGTTACAACTCTATCGCACCGACGCCTAAAGGCGGCCCCGGTATGGGTATGGGACCAAAAGGAGGACCCGGCGCTCGAGGAAGGCACGCAACCGGCAAACCCAAAAATACAAAAAATACAATTATCAGACTTCTCGGATATATAAAGAATCAGAAATTTAAGTTGATTTTAGTTGCGCTGTGTATGATACTGAGCACAGTATCTTCACTTTTCGGCTCATATATGTTAGCTCCTATTATAAATAAACTTTCATCAGTAGTACTGCCGGATATGGAGCTTAACCCCAGCACGATAGAGAGCATTGCAGATAATGTGATAAGCTCGTTCACAGAAGCTATCAAGCCCGTTGCAATATCGTTTATGGGTAATATGGCAGCTGCAGAAACACTTTGCTACGTAGTTGCGGCACTCATTATACTTTTAAGTGTTTATTTAGTCGGAATTGTTGCAACCTATTTGCAGGCAAGATTGATGCTTTCTGTATCACAAAACGCAATTGCAAATATCCGAAGTGATCTTTTCAAAAAGGTGCAGACGCTGTCTGTAAGATTTTACGATAATCATCCCACCGGTGAGATAATGAGTCGTTTTACCAACGATGTTGATAATGTCGGTACAATGCTTGATCACTCACTTGTATCTATATTTTCGGGCGTCATCTCCCTCGTAGGTACCTTTGTATTTATGATAACAACAAATTTGTTTATGACACTTATTACTGTTGTGTTCATTCCGATATTTATAAAGGGCGGCGGTGCTATAGCAAAGCGCTCAAGAAAATATTATTCGGGTCAGCAAGCAGCTCTTGGCTCTGTAAACGGATATATTGAAGAAACCGTTACGGGTCAGAAGGTAATTAAGGTGTTCAATCATGAGGACGATTGTATAGAGGAATTTGAGGCACTCAATAATGATCTTCGTGATAAGCAGTTTAAAGCACAGTTCTATGGTGGAATTATGGGTCCGATAATGGGTAACACCGGTCAGATAAGTTATGCTGTTACAATTGGCGTTGGTGGTATTTTGATGTGTCTTACCGGATTTACTCCCGGCGCTCTTACCGTGTTCGCAAACTATTCAAGACAGTTCTCGTTCCCGATAAATAATATCTCACAGCAGATCGCCACCGTATTTTCTGCGCTTGCAGGTGCTGAACGTGTATTTAACATCATGGATCTTGACCCCGAAACACCTGACAAAAAGGATGCATATGATCCTGAAACAGTACGCGGTGATGTTGTTGTTGAGAATGTTACATTCGGATATACTCCCGATAAAACAGTTCTTAAAAATATTTCGCTTTATGCACATCCCGGTCAAAAAATAGCTTTCGTAGGCTCGACCGGCGCAGGTAAAACAACTATCACAAATCTTTTAAACAGATTTTACGATATTGAGTCAGGAAGTATCACGATTGATGGTGTAGATATAAGGGATTATAAGCGTGATACGCTGCGTTCAAATATCGCAATGGTATTGCAGGATACGCATTTATTCAGCGGTACTGTCATGGAAAATATACGTTACGGCAGACCTGACGCAACCGATGAAGAAGTAATTGAAGCTGCTAAAACAGCAAGCGCACACAGCTTTATCATGCGTCTTGCAGACGGATATAACACACTACTTGAGGGTGACGGTGCAAATCTTTCGCAGGGTCAGCGCCAGCTGCTGAATATTGCCCGTGCGACTATCTCAAAGGCTCCTATCCTTGTTCTTGATGAGGCTACAAGCTCTGTCGATACACGAACCGAACGTCATATTGAACATGGCATGGACAGACTTATGAAAAACCGAACCACCTTTGTTATTGCACACCGACTTTCCACTGTACGTAACGCAAATGCAATAATGGTACTGGAAAACGGCGAAATTATAGAGCGTGGTGATCACGATGAACTTATCGCGCAAAAGGGAAGATACTACGAGCTTTATACAGGTCAGCG
>JAXJVX010000205.1:0-8821 GCA_036308305.1 Acutalibacteraceae bacterium
GACCACTACAACAAAGAAAGCAACTGCAATCGGTTGCTACTCATCACTAAAGAATGTGATATCCGATCTTTCGCCGGACACAGACTTTGAGCTTGATAAAAACGGTGTTCCGGTAAATTATTCAAAGAAGATCGTTGGCGAGGCTACTGCTTATTCAGAGCATAACTATACCGCAAGCGGTGTATTTGCAGGCGAAGGCTACATCGCAGTAAACCCCAATCAGTTCCCCTACGGAACAAAACTTTTCATCCGTTCTGTTGATGGAAACTACACCTACGGATACTGCATTGCTGCTGATACCGGCGGATTTGTAAAAAACGGCAGAACCATCTGTGATCTTTTCTTTGACACTAACAGCGAATGTATCCAATTCGGCAGACGTGATGTTGAGATCTACGTTCTTGATTAATTTAATATGCAAAAACGGTACAGACAGACCAAGTGTTCTAAATGACACTTGGCCTGTTTAATTTGCCTTCGCCTAGTGTTATTTGCTTTTGCAAGTTTTGGTGGCGAATAAAACATCACTAAAACCGACAGGTTTCAATATCACTTTTAATTTAATCTTGTTTTGAATCGGCAAAAGAGTTTTTAGGTCTCCTAACAAGTGGAATTTGGCGCCTAAATCCCCTTCTTGTCAAGGTGTAAGATAACAAAGAAAACGATGTGTAGACAAATTTCTACACATCGTTTTTACTGTTCTAAAGAACCTTGCTCTATTCTGTACTGTTTTTTGAACAAAAATTATCTGCGTCTTTGTGTTATGATAAGCAACCGTAAAAACTGCATTAATGATACAAGCAAGGATGCAACATAGGTCATAGCAGCGGCAGAAAGCACCGCACCGGCACCTTTTAGCTCGTCACCACCGAGTATATCGCATTCACGCAAATTGTTGAGCGCTCTTTTAGATGCATTCAGCTCAATAGGTAATGTGATAAGCTGAAAAAATGTGGATAAACCAAATGCTGCAATGCCAAGATACATAAGCGGTGTAAAATTAAAAATTATGCCGAAAAGTATCAATGGAAACGTCAGTATAGAACCGATATTTGTAACAGGGATAATTGCCGCACGCAGTTTTATAGGAGCATAGCCCTCCGCATACTGCAAAGCGTGACCTGCCTCATGTGCAGCAACACCGACTGCTGAAATCGTGTTTGAACCGTAAACGCCGTCTGAAAGACGGATAACATTTGTCTTAGGGTCATAATGGTCGGTAAGACTGCCGGAAACACGCTCTACTTTTACATTAGTTATGCCCCCGGCCATAAGTATCCTTTCGGCGGCATCTTTGCCCGTAAGACCGCTTTTTGTAAACTGCTTTGAATATTTTGAAAATGCTGATTTTACCTTTATCTGTGCAAACAATGCAATAAGTATTGCAGGCAACACCAAAACAAGATATGTCATATCAAATCCGTAATAATAATATCCCATATTTTATCCTCCGAAAAATATTATTGGCTTTATAACATTATATATTAATGTTAAATTCAAGTCAAATTAAAACAAAAAATACACAGTAATATTGCTTATAGCGACGGCAACAACATCACCGATAAGTGCTGCTGCAAGTGTATAACGCAGCTTCTTAATCTTTACCGAGCCGTAATACAGGGTCGTTGTATAAAACGTTGTTTCACTCGCAGCACACATAACACACGCAATTCGGCAAATATCACTTTCTGAATCATACATATTAAGCATTCGTTCAAGCAGCGCCGTGCTTCCTCCGCCCGATACAGGACGAAGCAACATAAGAGGGACAAGCTCCTTCTTTAATCCTATCAGCTCTGCTGCCGGTGCAAAAAACGAAGTAAGGATATCCATTGCACCGGATACCTTGAACATCTCTATTGCGGTGATAAGACCTATTAAAGTTGGTGCTATTTTATATACGGTGATAAGACCGTCCTCAGCACCTTTACAAAGTGGTGAAAATATCGGCTTTTTTCTTACCAATGCACAGAATACTATTATAAATATAACACAAGGAACGGCGTATGTACCTATATTATTCATTTCTTCCATACCCTTTCAAGCACAAACGCCGCAAATAATGCACAAATAAGTGATGCAGCACTCGTTATCCACACAGCAGGCAATATATCCATTGGGTTGTGTGACCCGTGCTCCATACGCAGCTGTGCCACAGTTGTGGGAATAAGTTGGACCGAGGCCGTGTTTATAACTACAAATCTTATCATACTGCTTGAAGCCACATCGCTGTTTTGCTTATCTACCATCAGCTTCATTGCTTTAAGACCGAAGGGAGTAGCAGCATTACCGAGTCCGAGCATATTTGCGGATATATTCATACATATCGCCTCACATATGCTACTGTCGTTCGCAACATCCGGAAATATTCTTCTGATAACAGGTCGCAGTACTTTTGATATTGCTTTTGTGATACCGCATACCCGAGCTATTTCCATAACACCGCTCCACAACGCCATACCTCCGCATAGCGAGATAAGCAGCGTTACTGCTGCAGTTGAGCCCTCAAAAACTGCCTGCGTAAGCAATTCGGCTCTGCCGGTGATTACGGCTGTAATAACAGATATCAGCATCAGTCCGCTCCATATATAATCAAGCATATTCCCACCTCATATAAAGTATATTACATATTCTATATAATAATTCTCTCACTAAATATATTCTTTTTTCGGCGAACGCTTTAAATTTTCAACATTTACTGATTGAAATCAACACATTAATTTGTTATAATAAATGTAATTTGGGTTAATGTTTTTTGTTAGGAGAGAAAATCATGTCTTTAGCAAATATAATAAAACCGATAGGCAGAGCAAAAGGCGGAGTTAATGTACCGCACCGCAAAAATACGGCAAATGCTGCAAGCGAAATATTTACTAATGTTACAAAGGTCGCTATCCCAATGCAGCAGCATATCGGTGCTCCGTGCAGCCCTTGTGTTAAAAAAGGCGATACGGTTTATGTGGGTACTCTTATAGGAAACAGTGAAAATGCTTTTTCTGCACCGATACATTCAAGCGTTTCAGGCACTGTCAGCGCTATTGAGGATGTGCTGATAGCATCCGGTGTTGAGGTGCAGGCAGTCATCATCGAAAGTGACGGCAATATGACATCAGACCCTGAACTTCAAGCGCCAACAGTAACAAACAAAGAGGAATTTCTTAAAGCTGTGAGAGATGGCGGTCTTGTTGGTCTCGGCGGTGCAGGCTTCCCAACACATATCAAGCTTAATTCAAAAGCCGAGGTCGATACGCTCGTTGTAAATGCGGCAGAGTGTGAACCGTACATCACCGCTGACTGCCGCACGATGCTTGAAGATACCGAAAGTGTGATAAACGGCATCATCACAGTTATGGATATGCTTTCTTTGAAGGAAACAAAGATAGTTATTGAAGATAACAAGCCGGAGGCTATCAAAGCAATGGCAGTTGCTGCTCAAAACAGTACTGCTGCTAATAAGATAAAAATTGTCAAAGCCACTTCTCTTTATCCGAGAGGTGCCGAAAAAATGACTATCTACCTTGCGACCGGACGCAGAGTACCTCCCGGTAAACTTCCAAGCGATGTTGGCTGCATAGTTATGAATGTAACCAGTATTTCAGAGCTTAATAAATATCTCACAACGGGTATGCCGCTTGTTTCAAAACGCATTACTGTTGACGGCTCGGCAATTTCACAACCGAAAAATCTTATTGTTCCGGTCGGTACATACTATACAGAAATTCTGAAGCATTGCGGATGTACCGAATATAAAAAGCTTATCAACGGAGGTCCGATGATGGGATTTTCCGTACCTTCGGCAGAACTCCCCGTTGTAAAGCAGACCAATGCACTGCTTGCTTTTGATGAAAAGGATGCTCACCGCGGTGAGATAACCTCCTGTATCCGTTGCGGAAGATGTGTGAAGGCATGTCCTATGAGCCTTATGCCCACTAAAATTGAAACGCATACCAAGTTGAATAACGCTGAGATACTTATTAAAGACGGCGTTATGAACTGTATGGAATGCGGAAGCTGTGCATTCGAATGTCCTGCCATGCGTCCTCTTGTTCAAGTAATGAGAACCGCAAAGACTATTATAAAAAAGAATAAATAGGGAGGAAAATGAAATATGAGTAAGCTTGTAGTATCATCTTCACCGCATATTCGCTCAGGTGTTACCACTACATCGATCATGCGTGATGTAATAATTGCACTTGCACCCGCTTGTCTTACATCTGTATGGGTGTTTGGGTTACGCTCCTTGGCAGTAATGGTGACCTGCGTACTTGCAGCGGTGCTTTCCGAATATATATGCCGTAAAATATTGAAGCGTTCAAACACTATAAGCGACCTTTCGGCTGTTGTAACCGGATTATTGCTTGCGATGAACCTTCCTGTCACTATTCCGTTATGGATGGCAGCGCTTGGCAGCATTATCGCAATAGTAATAGTAAAACAGCTTTTCGGCGGCATCGGACAGAATTTTGTAAACCCTGCTCTGATCGGCCGTATAGTGCTTATGACCTCATACGCAACACAGATGACAACATGGGTAGACCCATTCTACTACACGCAGGTTGACGCAATGACCTCACCTACCCCGCTTGTGCAAATGGCAAATGGTGATACAGATCTCCCTTCATATCTCAATATGCTTATCGGTATGCGTGGCGGATGTCTTGGCGAAACCTGCATACTGGCACTTATTGCAGGCGGCATTTATCTTGTTGTAAAGCGTGTTATCTCCCCTGCTACACCTATTGCTTTTATCGCAACAGTAGGTATTCTCTCATTCCTTGCAGGATATGATCCGCTCTATCAAATGATGTCGGGCGGTCTTGTACTCGGCGCTGTATTTATGGCTACCGATTATGCAACTACACCCATTACCACAAAGGGAAAAATAATTTTCGGCATCGGTTGCGGACTTATCACCGCATTTATCCGTTTCTTCGGCTCACTACCGGAGGGTGTATCCTTCTCGATAATTATTATGAATATACTTACACCTTATATTGATAATTTTACTTCTCCCAAGCCTTTCGGCACAGTTAAAGAAAAGAAAGGCGGCGAAGCTTAATGAAAAAGATCAACTTAAAAGAGATACTTATCCCTATTATCGTGCTTACGGTGATATGTCTTATATCAGGTGCGGCACTGAGCATTACTAATGAAGCCACTGCAGAGAAAATTGCCGCTAATGAACAGCAAAAGACCGATGAAGCTATGATGACCGTTATGCCGTGTGAGCATTTTGAGCAGATAGGCGATACAGATCTTTATGCTGCAAGTTCAGGCGATAAAGTTGTCGGCTATGCGGCAGGTCAGACTGCTGTTGGCTACGGCGGAGATGTAACTGTTATGGTTGGCATAAAGCTTGACGGCAGTATAAACAAAATTGAAATAGTTTCCTGCGATGATGAAACGCCCGGTCTTGGTCAGAACATCAAGACAGACGATTTCAAATCCCGCTTTAACGGACTTTCGGGAAAACTCACAATCGGAGAAGATGTTGACGCTTGGAGCGGTGCGACTATTTCTTCTACTGCAGTTTGTAACGCTGTAAATGCAGCGCTTGAATTATATTCTGAAAATATTATGGAGGTGCAGTAATGGGTAATCTGAAAAATGAATTTACAAAAGGCATTATCAAAGAAAATCCGGTACTGCGTCTGGTGCTTGGCACCTGTCCTACACTTGCGGTATCTACCGCTGCCGTAAACGGTATCGGTATGGGTATTGCCGCAACACTTGTTTTGCTTGGTTCAAATATAGTTATTTCCCTGCTGCGTAATATCATCCCCGACAAGGTACGTATCCCTGCATATATCACGATAATTGCAGCATTTGTTACGGTTATTCAGATGCTGATAAAAGCATTTATGCCGTCTATTGACGCAGCACTCGGTATATATCTTCCGCTTATAGTTGTAAACTGCATCATACTCGGCAGAGCGGAAATGTTTGCATCAAAAAACAGCGTGCTTCCGTCCATATTTGATGCACTTGGTATGGGCGTAGGCTTTACGGCAGCTCTGCTTGTGATGGGCTCTATCCGTGAAATACTCGGAGCAGGCACACTTTTCGGCATTGAGCTGACAAACAACTTTATACCGCCTATGACGGTAATGCTTTTGGCACCCGGTGGATTTTTTGTGTTCGGTGTGCTTATCGCACTTGCAAATAAATTAGCAGTAACAATGGGTAAAAAGCCGGTAGTCAAAACAGGCTGCTCGGGATGTCCGAACGGCGAAAACTGCCCCGGTGCTTGTGACAAGGAGGATAAATAATGATCAAAGAGCTTATCGTTATTATCGTTGCAGCAGTTCTTTCAGAAAACTTCGTGCTCTCAAAATTCCTCGGTATATGCCCGTTTCTTGGCGTATCAAAGCAGGTAAACACCGCTGTCGGTATGAGTGCCGCGGTTACATTTGTAATGGTGCTTGCAACCGCAGTTACCTATCCCGTTTATGCGTATATTTTAGTACCAAACGGTCTTGACTATTTGCAGACGGTAGTATTCATACTTATCATTGCAACCTTGGTACAGATAGTTGAGCTTGTACTGAAAAAATATATTCCGCCGCTGTATTCTGCGCTTGGTGTATATCTTCCGCTTATCACCACCAACTGTGCTGTGCTCGGTGTTACTATTCTCAACTTTACAAAAGAACTCACTTATGTGGAATCACTCGTAAACTCACTTGGAGCAGGACTTGGATTTTTGCTTGCAATGGTGCTTTTTGCAGGCGTTCGTTCACGGATAGAGGGCTGTGATATTCCCGAATCCCTGAAGGGACTGCCTATTACGCTCATTGCAGCTTCGCTCGTTGCGCTTTCATTCCTCGGCTTCAGCGGAGTTGCAAACAATTTGTTCAGTTAAGGGGTCAACTAAACTATGAACGGTATTTTATTAACACTAATCATCCTCGGTGTTATCGGTATTCTTTCCGGTCTGCTTTTGTCGGTCGTATCAATTGTAATGGCAGTTAAGAAGGATGAAAAACTTGAAAAATTAGAAAACGCTCTGCCGGGTGCAAACTGTGGCGGATGCGGCTTTTCCGGCTGTTCTGCATATGCAGAGGCACTTTATTCCGGTAAGACCGAGGATATGTCGCTTTGCTCCGTTGCAGGCGCTGACGGTGCAAAGGCAATCGCAGAGATAATGGGCAAGGAAGCAGGCGGATTTGTAAAAAAAGTCGCAGTAGTACGTTGTCGTGGCAATTGGGATTTTACACATACAAAAATGGATTATGAAGGCTATAACACTTGCTCGGCTGCAAATCAGCTGTTTAAGGGACTTGGTGCTTGCGCTCACGGTTGTATGGGCTTCGGTGACTGTGCGGCAGTCTGTCCCGAAGATGCGATAATCGTTGAAAACGGTCTTGCAAGAGTGGATTACGATAAATGTATTGCCTGCGGCAAGTGTGTAAAGACTTGCCCTAAGAGCATTATCCGCCTTATTCCCTACACAGAAACCACACGCTTTGTAAGCTGTGTCAACCGTGAAAAGGGTGCACTTGTGCGCAAGCAATGTACCGTTGGTTGTCTTGGCTGCGGACTTTGTGTGAAAAAGTGTGAACACGGCGCTATCACTTTATATAATAAAAAAGCAAAAATAGATTATTCAAAATGTACAGGCTGCGGCGCTTGTCAGGAAGCATGTCCTGCAAAATGTATTTTGGATTTTAACGGATAAGAGGTAAACAATATTGCAGTATTTTGCAGGAAATATCGATGTCGCAGTAATAGGCGCAGGTCACGCAGGTATTGAAGCTGCGCTCGCATCTGCACGTCTTGGCTGCGAAACGGTGATTTTCACTATAAACCTTGATGCAGTAGGAAATCTGCCATGTAATCCCGCTATCGGCGGAACTGCCAAAGGTCATCTTGTGCGTGAACTGGATGCACTCGGCGGTGAAATGGGCAAGGCAGCAGATGAGACATTTATTCAGTCACGCATATTAAACCGAGGAAAAGGTCCTGCGGTTCATTCGCTGCGTGCGCAGATTGACCGAAGAGATTACGGCACAAGAATGAAGCATCGCCTTGAAACTCAAAAAGGTTTGATGCTTATTCAGGCGGAAATAACTGAAATTGAGCGCACAGACGGTATGTGGCGAATTGCTACACGCCTTGGCGCATACTACATTTGTAAGGCAGTCATTATCTGTACCGGAACTTTTCTGGGTGGTAAAATATATGTCGGCGAAATTAGCTACGACGGCGGCCCCGACGGACTTTTTCCGGCAACAGAGCTTGCAAAATCGTTGAATAAGCTCGGTGTCAAAACACGACGCTTCAAGACAGGTACACCGCCGAGAGTTCTGCGAAGCAGTATTGATTATACCGGTCTGGAAGTTCAGTACGGTGATGAACCTATCACACCGTTTTCATATTCGACCGATCCTGCAACACTTCAAAACCGCGCTGTATGTCATATCACATGGACTAATGACAAGATGAAAAAAATCATCAAAGATAACATTCATCGCTCACCGCTTTATGCAGGGATGATAGAAGGAGTCGGTCCACGATACTGCCCGAGCATTGAAGACAAGATAATCCGATTTGCTGATAAATCCCGTCATCAGGTATTTTTGGAGCCTTGCGGACTAAATACTGAAGAGATATATCTTCAGGGCGTATCGTCCTCTCTGCCTGAAGAAGTGCAACAACAGATGTACCGCACCATTCCGGGACTTGAAAATGTCAAAATACTGCGTACTGCGTATGCCATCGAATACGACTGTGTTGACCCGACCGAGCTTTACGCAACACTTGAATTCAAGGAGTTTGCAGGGCTTTACGGAGCGGGTCAGTTCAACGGCTCATCAGGTTA
>JAXJVX010000206.1:0-1843 GCA_036308305.1 Acutalibacteraceae bacterium
AACTTCGTCATTGTATTCGGAGCAATATCTGCAGCTTTCCTTAAATCTGCTTTGCTCATTTTTTTATCAACAAGTAACTTCCACATACGGTTATAAGATAAAGCCATATATTCATTCTCCTTCTTTTCTTTATCAAATAAGAGTTGCTTGGTTTCATATCGTCGAACAAAAGACTCCATTCAACATCATAACCTATATTATACTACTAAGTTTCAATATTTTCAATAGAGTTTCGCAAATATATGCGAAAGTTTTATATAAATTAACAATTTTGTGGTATAATACTAAGCGAGGCGTTTTGCGGTGAGTAGGGCTTATCAATAATCGTCTCGCAATGTGCAAGGAAATAACGCTTATATCTTAGATAATTTCATTAAAAAGCAAGGATTTTATGCTAAAAACAATCTTAAATTGCAAAAAGCGTAAGATTCTGTATTATCCTGTCGAATAAAGCGTAAGCCCTTGGGTTAGTGAAACCGCCTTTTCGCCTACAATATATAGTGGATAGGTGGTGAGGCAAGTGGACACTAAGTTTATTCGTGATAGGATAACGCAGCTGAGGATACAAAAGGGTGTATCCGAGTACAAAATGAGCTATGATCTTGGACATAGCCGAAGCTACATATACAATATTTCTTCCGGTAAATCTTTGCCTCCCCTGGCAGAGTTCCTTGAAATATGCGATTACTTTGGCATAACACCAAGCCAGTTCTTTGATGACACATCTGAAAACCCTTATTTAGTGCAATCCGCCATTGAGGAAATCAAAAAGCTCAACGACGATGATCTTATGCTCGCAATCAGCAACATACGTCGGCTTAATAAAGACCAGTAATAAAATGTGCCGCCGACGTGACACAAAACAACGTGACCGCAAGGCTTTCGGCAGATTTCCCGAAGTTTTGCGGTCATTTTTTACTATAATATAAGAAAACGAAAAATGGAGGTAGATGCCAATGGCACACTTTTTTGGCGGTTTCTTCAAGCATATTGAGAAGCCGCAGGACACTCATCCACCGTCTGTTCCGCAGACCTTCTCTCAGTATGATAATGAGTACATTACATACTGCATTGAACAGGAGCAGACCATTAGCAACCTGGAAGCACAGCTTCATACCGATGACGACCCGGAGGCGATTGCAAAACTCACCTTACAGACAGCCTGCAAGTTTTACGGTGCAGACTGGGCTGGCGTTATCGAGCTTGACCTTGACTTAAAAATTTGGGGTGCCGGTTGGTGGTATAACGTCAATCCCGATGTAAACGAACTCCAGAAGATGCAGGAGTTTGAAAATCTGATTTTGATGCCGAGCGTAGTTGAGGCAATCAAGAAGCAGAAGCCCATTATTATTTCCGATATTGAGAACATCAAGGAATCCCATTCCTCTGAATATCAAGTGTATAAGAGACTTGATGTTAAATCGGTTCTCGCCGTTCCTTACGGTCCGAACCCTTTGGGCTTTCTTGTTGTGAGAAATCCCGTTCGTTACGGCGAACGCACCAGCGCATTGAAATCCTTTGCCTATGTAGTCCACCGTGCTATTGCACAGAAAAACGCTTTGGAAAAAGCAAGAATGGCTCTCATCCCTGCAGAAATCCAGAGCGATACCGACATCATTATTAACTTCTTCGGCAATATGGAAATCATCACCCAGGACGGCGTTTGGAACGAACACGACTTTAACTCTCCCAAGTGCTGTCGCACGGTTGCATACATACTTCTCCAAAGAAAGACGGCACACTCTGCGTTGGGGATTGCTGATGCACTTTATCCCGAAGATGACTTGGATATAGACACTATCAATAAGAACATTCGTGGTTATATATACCGCTTTAGAAAGTC
>JAXJVX010000207.1:0-5817 GCA_036308305.1 Acutalibacteraceae bacterium
GCATAAGCAGTAACTGTCAGAGTGGGATAATCACTGCCGTCTTTATCAAGTGAATTGAGCATTACCTTTGTAACATCATCATTTACCGTTACAGTATCATTAAGAAGAATTCCGTATTCCTGTGCTTTCTCCGGACTAGATACTTCAATGTAATATACATTTTCCTGATCTTCAAGAGGCTTCCATGTATCATTGACGGTGTAAGTCATAAAGCTGTCAAAATTCTCGGATTTATCAAGCTTTACAAACAACCAGCAATCCTCACTTCCTGCCTGAACTGTTACTTTAGGATCTTTTGTGATAACTTTTCCGGGTAGCATAATATATTCATTTGTATTAGCGTCACCGTCATTATCGCCTGTGTCGCTCTCCGTCAGTGTTATATTTATATCACCATATGTAAACGTGTTCTTGATAGGTTCAGTTTTTGCAATCAGCCACGCAACAGATCCACCGACGATGCTGCACATAATGATCACTATTGCCGAGACAGTAACAAGGTATTTTGAAACGAGTGATAATTTGCTCTGCCTTTTGCAGGTACGAGTATATTTATACATTTTGTATTTCCTCCTTATTTATTTTGCAGATCAAAAGCCTTCCAGGCTTCATCTTCATTATTAAATCCGGATTTTTGAATTGCGTTGCCGATAGCTGTGATCACCAAACCATCTATACTTTTAAGTGCGTCACTGTCAAGATTATCAGGGACAGTAAATGATGTAAAGAGCGGCTCAAGAGTTATATCATCTTTTACATCAGCGGCATCAACCGATGTATAATAGCGGAATTCGTAGGTTTTGGTATTGTCAGCCTCAAACTCACTTGATAATATCCAGACATTACTGTCATAGCCGTTAAATATAGATAACAGCTCTGCACCGTTCGGCGCAAATATTGCATCAAGCTCAGATAACTTATTTACAGTGATAATCATACGGATGTAGGCTTCTTCACTGCCTGCAATAACATTAACGGTAGGATCCTTAACATATGTCTTTCCGGGAATAAGATGATACTCGTTACCTTTTTCGGTACGGTCTGCATCATTAATACTGTTAACAACTGCACCGTTTGCTATCGGTTCACCGTCTGTGTTTACTGCTGCTTCATCTAATTCAATATGTACCTTGCCCACAGTAAAGGTATTTACTGCTTCACTTGTATCTGTTAGATATGCTACGGTACAAAGCATTGTGGCGCATATAAGAACGGCGATACACAATGCTACTGTAAGAATTTTCATTTTCATATCAGATCACCTATTGTCAAAATGTTTTTTGTTCATTCCGGTCAGTTCGACAACTGCAATCAGCAACAGTATAGCCGAGCCGACAGCAACCATAAGGTATTTTCCTGAAGTGGTTTGCAAATACTTTGCAGCATACCCAAGATAGGGAATAGTAAATATCGGAGTTCCGATAATATTTTCGCTTTCTATCGGCATTGTATCGGGAATATCATTTGCATCGCCTTTTGTTCTAAAGCAAACATCGTCCGTATTTTCTTCGTTATTGATCACTTCAATAATTCGGTGAGTAGCGGTCGTGCTATTAGAAAGTCTGAAGGTAATAACATCCCCGATCTCAAGCATGGAAGGCTCGGTTGGTTTTACATATATCAGTGATCCGGTTGGATAATCAGGCTCCATTGATCCCGATAGTACAACATATACCTGTATTCCGAACATCCTGATGCAGACTGTAACGAGCGCAAATAGTGCAAGCACGGCAATTATCAGAGTAGTGATGAATTTTAAGATTTTATGTACTGCTCTTTTCATACATTTTCTGCCTTGCTTCTAAATATGTAATAAATAAATCCGCAACATAAGGGGAAGTATAAAATTATGCAAATATGCATAACAACAAAATGAATATTGCACTATATTTCTTTCGCAGAGTTGCATACTCTGCCAAAAAAGAGCATTAAATGCCGTAAATATGCTAGGTTTTAGGACAGTATCGGATCTTTTTATACGGCTTATAATCCAAATGTCGATAACTTATCCATATTCTGCCGTTTAAGTTCAAGTGATGAGTGAACATATCTGTCAAGTGTGATTTTAACATTTGAATGTCCCAATATCTCGCTTAATGATTTTATTTCAAAATCCACCTCCACACATCTTGTTGCAAAGGTATGACGAAGGGTATGAAAATGTACTCCTTCAAGCGAGCATTCTTTTGTTATTTTTGATAAGTGATACTGAAGCGCTCTCGGCTCCATGTATTTGTTCTGCTTTCCGGTCAGTACATATGAGTCGTTATCTTTGCATTGCATCTGCTTGCATAATGATACGGTATATGCAGTCAGCGGTATTATTCGTTGTGAACTCCGGCTTTTTGTGCTCGAAACCACAACTTTGGTTTTACTTATTTCATCATTAAAGCATTGTAGCCTTTGCATAGATCTACTTACTGTAATAGTTCCGTCATCAACAGAAATATCCGCCCATTTCAAAGCACATATTTCACCGATACGCATGCCTGTGAGCAAAGTGAGTAATATTCCAAATTTAATGTTATCCATATCACAAAGCAGAAATGCTACCAGCTTTGTTTGCTCCTCAACAGACAGTACTCTTATATCCTTAGGGTGATTTGCTGGATATACTATTTCAGGCAGTATAAAGGAAGACGAGCTTTGGCGGTTTAAATACTTCAATATTGAATTCAACACGCTAAGAATATCCCTTGCTGATTTCGGCGAGATATTTTCATCCAGCAGCCTGTCAGTAAAGTACGATATCGAAACAGTATCAATAAAATGCAGATCATAGTTTTGAAAATAAGGCTTTATGTGCTTATTAATAATGTTATGATACTTAACATATGTGGATTGCTTTATTCTGTTTTTGCAAACCTCCAACCATTCATTACAATATGCACCAAAGCTCTTGGTTAAAGATGTGTTGTTTTTATAAGAAGCCTTTGCAGCTATCAGCTTATCCTTCGCTTCGGCATATGACCTTGCATAAACATATCCGAAAATTACTTTGCCGGATATATCATGCCCTTTTATATATCTGCCCTCCCATCGCATATCTTTCCTTTTATATATGTTTTCTCCGCGTTTAGCCATTATTGTTACCTCCTTAATATAACTTTTTTTCATACGGCTGATTTGACGGCTGAAATCTTCAATTTTGTGCAAGTGCAATAAGATTTTGCATATAAATTCATAATTAATTAACGAAATATGAAAAAATACAAAAAATTATTGAAATTACTATATAAATGTGCTAAAATCATTTCATAAGAGCATTAAGAAGTCGTGTAGCAGAGTATGCAACTCTGCGAAAATCAGGCAAATAAAAAGATGCATTACAAGTTTTCCCCCTTGTAATGCATCTTAACTTTTTATAGCTTATTTATTCTACTTCAACTCTCCAGCCGAACGGATCATCAAGCTTGCCCCATTGGATGCCTGTAAGTGTATCATAAATTTTCTGCGAAAGCTCACCGATACCTCCGCCATTGATGGTCATTACCTCGTCCTTATAACGAAGCTTGCCGACGGGTGAGATGACTGCAGCAGTACCTGTACCGAAGCACTCCTCCAAAGTACCGTTGTGCTGTGCTTCAAGCAACTCATCAACAGATATTTTACGCTCCTCGACCGGTACACCCCAATATTTGCAAAGCTCGATAACCGAGTTTCTTGTGATACCAGGAAGAATGCTGCCGTTGAGCATAGGAGTTACTACTTTGCCACTTATCTTAAAGAAAATATTCATTGCTCCGACTTCTTCAATGTATTTACGCTCAACACCGTCAAGCCAAAGCACCTGTGAGTAACCGTCATCATGTGCCTTTACCTGTGCTGCAAGGCTTGCTGCGTAGTTACCGCCGGTCTTGGTGTAACCCATACCGCCTCTTACTGCACGGACATATTCATCCTCAATCCAAATGCCTACCGGATCAAGTCCACTTTCATAATAAGCTCCCGAAGGACTTAAAATAACGATAAACAAATAATTGTCAGCAGGCTTAACGCCAAGATATTCATCAGTTGCAATAACGAACGGACGGATATAAAGTGACGTGCCGGGTTCTTCAGGTATCCAATCACGGTCAATATCAACAACTGCCTTAACTGCCTGCACAAAATCTTCTTCGGGAATTTGAGGAATGCAAAGACGCTGGTTTGAAGAATTTGCACGCTTTGCGTTCATGTCAGGACGGAATACATATACCTTGCCGTCATCACCCTTATAGGCTTTCATTCCTTCAAACATAGTTTGCCCGTAATGGAAAGATGAGCAAGCAGGGGAAACCGAGAGGTTTCCATAGGGTACGATGCGTGCATCGTGCCAGCCCTTACCGGTGGTATAGTTCATTATAAACATATGATCGGTAAAGATGTGGCCGAAACCGAGAGGCTCGCCTTTTGCGGGTTTGCTTTTCGGAGCGGTGTTTTTTTCGATTTTAATTGATAACATTTAAAACACTTCCTTATTTAATGTATTCAAGAATTTTTTCTGTCATTTCGATACATCCAAGCGGCGTTACATCGCTGTTGCCGAGGATATCAGCAGTACGCCATCCGTCGTTAAGCACAGCATCTACTGCGTTTTCAATAGCGTCAGCCTCTTTACCGAGATCAAATGAGTAACGCAGCATCATTGCAGCAGAAAGAATAGTTGCAATAGGATTAGCTTTGTTTTGACCTGCAATGTCGGGAGCAGAGCCGTGGATAGGCTCATACATACCGCGTGTACCTTCGCCAAGCGAAGCCGAAGGCAGCATGCCAATAGAGCCGGTAATCTGCGAGCATTCATCGGAAAGGATATCGCCGAACATATTTGATGTTACAACAACATCAAACTGTGACGGACACTTTACTATCTGCATTGCAGCGTTATCAACAAGCATATCAGTAAGAGTACAATCAGGATATTCCTTTGCAATGCGGTGTACTGTTTCACGCCAAAGTCTTGAAGATTCAAGTACATTTGCCTTATCTATACTGATAACATTTTTGTTTCTCTTTCTTGCAGTTTCAAAGGCAACACGGGCAATTCTTTCAACCTCTGTAACAGAATAGCATTCTGTGTCATAAGCCTCCTCGCCGTATTTACCCTGTCTTCTGCCACGCTCACCAAAATAAATACCGCCGGTAAGCTCACGGATCATGCAGATATCAAAGCCTTTTTCAACGATATCACTACGGAGCGGACACTCTTCCTTAAGAGCCTTATAAAGTCGGGCAGGACGAATGTTTGTGAAAAGTCCGAGTGCCTCACGAATACCGAGGAGTGCCTTTTCAGGGCGAAGCTCGGGAGGGAGCTTATCCCATTTAGAATCACCAACTGCTCCACCGACTGCGCCAAGCAGTACGCTGTCTGATGCAAGGCAACCCTTTACTGTTTCCTCAGGCAGAGGAGCACCGGTAGCATCAATAGCGCATCCACCAATAAGATAAGGTGTGAAATTGAATGTGTGACCGTATTTCTCGCCGATTTTTTCAAGCACTTTAACAGCACCATCAACAATTTCGGGACCTATTCCGTCACCCTTTAACAAAGCAATGTTGTATGTCATATGTATCTCCTTATTTAATAGTTCCGTGTTTAATGGCCTCAACAAGACCGCCCTCGGAAATTATTTTCTGGATGAATTCAGGGAAGGGAGCAGCGGTGTATTTCTCGCCGGTTGTTTCATTTACGATAACACCGGCATCCATATCAGCGTAAACGATATTGCCCTCATTTATTGCATCGACCGCTTCGGGACACTCAACAATAGGAAGCCCGATATTGATTGCATTTCTATAGAAGATTCTCGCAAATGTCTCTGCGATTACACAGCTTAC
>JAXJVX010000208.1:0-2269 GCA_036308305.1 Acutalibacteraceae bacterium
CAGTGATATCTTCTGCTTTTTGGCTGTCTGCCGGTTCTGTTTCTTCGCCGGTTGCAAAAGGAAGCCCATTCAAAATATCGATCTTTACATCATCCATCTGCGCTTTGATAACATCGCTTTCAGACGACTTTTTGATTACATACTGTGTAAGATCGGAAGTATATGCAAGCGGTGATGAAACAGCAGTTGCAGTTGCATCCTCACTCGGACGGATGATACCCGAAATCTTAAGTTCAATACCGTTGTCGTAAATATAATTCATGCCTGCTGCGGATGAGATTGATATTTCCTTATAAAGACCTGTTTTTGTATCCTTTTGATACATCATATAGTTCGGCACAAGGCGGAAGGTTTTTGAGCATATCTCCTCATATGACCAACTTTCGTCACTGATGTCCACGGTTTCTTCATTTAACATTGAATTAAAGGCGCTTTTCATATCCTCCTCACTCTTGATACCAAGTGCATAAAGTGCAAGATCGGACACCTGATTATACTCATCAACAACAAGAACTATCTCATTATATTCAGCGGGCCAGCTGCCATAGATAACATCATACTGATCCTTAACAACATCGCTGATTCCCGTACCGTCTTTACCACACATCAGTTCTTGCCAGACATTGTAGCTCGACATCATACCGGAGCTTTCCATCATTGTGGAAATGGCACTCCCTTGCTGTGACGAAGAATCAATACCAAGCAGCTCGTTCAAGAGTTTTTCAACATCTGCCGACACGATACTACCATCAGCATCTTTGATATATGTGTTGAAATTTATATCATATGAATACTGAATCGAGCTGATAAGCGCATCAAGTTCTTGATTACTGCTCTCAAGATATTCCTTAAATTTCTCAAGGTTATTTATCTGTGTGCCTGATTCGCTCATTGCATTGTTAAGTTCATACATGATCGAATTTTGATATACCGCATCAAGAGGATGATCTTTTTGCTCAGCCTCACCTGAAATTGATTCAATTACACCGCTTAAATCCATTGCTTCTTTTTCAATGGTGATGGGATATGATGAAAGCGTATCCTTCTGAACGGTATCAATATACACTTGAATGCCGTTTGACAGTGCCAAAATCAATGCAATACCGATAATACCGATACTGCCTGCAACAGATGTAAGTATAGTTCTGCCCTTTTTAGTAAGAAGATTGTTTAGTGAAAGTGAAAGTGCGGTAAGCATTTTCATCGGCTTCTTTTTGATTTTCTTTGCCTTTTTTACTTCCGGCTGAATATTTTCTTCAAGTTCGAAAGGATCGGTATCGTCGATCACCTTACCGTCAAGCAAGCGAATAATTCTTGTTGAATACTTATCGGCAAGTTCAGGGTTATGTGTTACCATGATAACAAGTTTATCCTGCGCTATTTCCTTTAACAGATCCATTACCTGAACACTTGTTTCGGAATCAAGCGCACCCGTTGGCTCATCCGCAAGCAGTATATCAGGGTTGTTGATAAGTGCACGCGCAATCGCCACACGCTGCATCTGACCGCCCGACATTTGGTTTGGCTTTTTATAAAGCTGATCCCCGAGTCCTACTTTATTTAGCACCTCAACAGCACGTTCACGACGCTCATGTCTTGATATACCCGAAAGAGTCAGTGCAAGCTCAACATTTTGAAGCACCGTCTGATGCGGAATAAGATTATAATTTTGAAACACAAAGCCTATTGAGCGGTTACGGTACACATCCCAATCACCGTCTGAATATTTCTTGGTCGATACTCCGTTGATGATAAGATCACCGTCGGTATAACGGTCAAGACCGCCTATGATGTTAAGCATAGTCGTTTTACCGCAGCCGGACTGACCGAGGATAGAAACAAACTCGTTTTCACGGAAGCTGATGCTGACAGAGCGCAGTGCATTTACCTTACTGTCACCGGAAACATAGTCTTTAGTTATATTTTTAAGTTGCAGCATTCTTATTGTCCTCCATATATAAATTTAATGTTACTTATTTAATAACAAACCGTAAACATGTGTTTTAAAGAGAGAACGGACTGTAATCAAGATTGATCACAGCCCGTCATTAATTCAATTTTAATTATTCGGAAAATCCTGAAAGAACAAGATTTACAAGTGCATCAACTGCTTCGGTCTCATCGGCACCGTCAGCAATAATGCGGATAGAAGTGCCACAAAGGATACCGAGTGAAAGAACACCCAAAAGGCTCTTTGCATTTACCCTGCGTTCTTCCTTTTCAACCCAGATAGATGACTTGAATTCATTAGCTCTCTGAATAAAGAAGG
>JAXJVX010000209.1:0-6227 GCA_036308305.1 Acutalibacteraceae bacterium
TGATTATGATACGCCGGACGGTACAGGCGTGCGAGATTATATCCATGTTGTAGATCTTGCAATCGGTCATATCAAAGCCATTGAGCATCTTGATAAGCCCGGTGTATTTGCATACAATCTCGGAACTGGTTGCGGTTATTCGGTATTCGATCTCGTTAATACCTTTAGCCGTGTGAACGGCATCGAGATAAAGACTGAGATCTGTCCACGCAGACCCGGTGACGTAGCGGAGTGCTATGCTAATCCCGAAAAGGCTTATAAAGAGCTTGGCTGGAAGGCAGAGCTTGGTATTGAGGATATGTGCCGCAGTGCTTGGAACTTTGCTAAAGACAAATAATGATAAAAACAGATTACCCAAGTGTAAAAACACTTGGGTAATTTTTATCTAAAGCGTATTTAATAATACCTCTTTGTTTGTGCCGTAAAAAATATCTTTTCTGCCGCTTATGAGTTTGCAGAATTCCTCAAATTTTGCCCAGTCATTATGTATGTCAAATTCGTAAGCGTGACCCCATATGTAGAATATCTGCGGTCTTTGGGGGTTAAGATCAATAAATTGTTGCCCCAACCGGAACATTTCATCCCATTCACCGTGATGATATACGGTAGGATTAAACATGATCAGTTCATTTTGCAGATCAAAATTATGAGTCGAAGTAGTAGTGCGAGCATATTTTATTCCTGTATGATTTTTGATTAATGATACCACTCGTTCATCTGTTGCGTGTGTACCGAATGGATATGCCATACCAACTACCTCATAGCCTGCATGTTCGGAAAGTGCCAGGCGGTCATACTCAACCTCTTTAATTATATCTTCATCGGAAAGCGTATTTAAAGCGGGATGAGTGAGAGTGTGAGCTGCTATCTCATGCCCCTTATATATCCTTGCTATTTCTTCTTTACGAGGCTTGACGTGCGCAACAGTAACATCCTCACGTAATAGCGATCCGGACTGTCCGAGCTTACCGGAATTTATATTGAAGGTGCATTTCAGCTCATATTTATTTAAAATCTCTATAAGTCTTTGATCTTGTGTAACACCGTCATCATAGCTGAATGTTATTGCTTTAAGCCTACCATTAAACATATTCAATTCTCCGTCATTATTTTACGGTAATTGTAGCATAAAAGAATATTAATTTCAACTGTTTATGCTCTCCATTGCAGACATATGGATAAGCTGGACTTTTGCAGTGTTGCTTTCAGCAAGATAAGCGCTTAGATCTCCGTATCGTGCAAGTGGACTAAGCTTAGATAGTGTAATACCAACCTCGGCCGTATCCGCATGAGATAAGAATATATTAAGCATTTTTTCAGCATCAGCCCATATTTTTTCGGCAGATGCAGCATATTCTGCAGCCTTCTCACTGTTGCCTTGTATCATCTCATATTCAGCCTTTTCGAGCATTTGCGTCACTTGGTTTGAATAGTTGCGTGCGCCTGACATTCCGCATATAATAATAGCAGCTATTATTCCCCCTAGTATTGGAACATATATAAGTCTTTTCACAAGCTAAATCTCCTTTTTTATAACAAGGATTTTTTTATTTTTGTCTGATGTCATAAGAAACACATCCTTGATAGATAGGTTTTCTTCTTTTAACCGTGTAAAAATATCATCAGTTTTAAGACCAGACATTGTCAGCGTCTGTGGTTGAAGCTTGCCGTCTATTATAATTGCAAATGGAAAACCTGAATTCTTAACATTTACTGAAAGCTCCGAGGCAGTAGGCGGCGCAAACTCCTTTTTAGGCAGCACAGAAAGCTTGCCGCTTGTTTCCATTACAGCACATTCAACATTTTCAATTGCAAAATTACCGCTTTGGCGAAGTCCGTGTTGCAGATCTTCAATCGTTATACGAAGCCTCCTCATTGCTTTTTGATCGATCTTACCGTCGAGTATAACTATTGCAGCTGTGCCTGAAAAGAGCCGCTTGAAAAAAGGAAGCTTCATTTCAAGAGTAGAAAGCAGTATTTCAAGTATCACAAGGGTAAATATTGCAATAATTCCGTTGGTGACAGGTCGATTTAAGTCCTGCATAGGTATTGAGGCAAGTTCGGAGATAAGAATGGTTACTACCAGTTCGCTGGGCTGCAACTCACCGATCTGGCGTTTGCCCATAATACGCATACAAAGTATTACTACTATATATAAAACTGCTGTACGAACGAATGTAATAAGCATAATTTTCTCCTTATACATAAGATTTTTATTAGTATTCAAAAAAAGCCTTGTGTTATTCAAAATTTGTATTGATTTTTTGGTGGTTTTGTTATAGAATGTTTTTGATAAAGTGCATAGAAAAACAAAGGAACAATTATACAAAATGAACAAAGCGGTTATTTTTGATATGGATGGTACCGTTTGGGACGCATCAAAGCAGATCACAGATTCATGGAATGTTGATTTTATTACAACAAATATTTTGCAATCCAAAGAGGTAAGATAATATGGCAATGCTGAATATTGTACTTGTTGAGCCGGAAATACCGCAGAATGCAGGTAATATTGCACGCACCTGTGCTGCGACAGGCGCAAGGATGCATATTATCCGTCCTTGCGGCTTTGAGGTGGATGATAAAAAACTCAAACGAGCAGGGCTTGATTATTGGCACTATATGGACTTAACTTATTATGACGGGCTTGATGATTTTTTCAAGAAAAATCCCGGAGAATATTTCTTTTTCACAACAAAAGGAAGAAATACTCATTCTGATGTGGAATATCCGGATAACTGCTATTTGTTTTTCGGGAAGGAAACAGCAGGGCTTCCCGAGGAGTTATTATATAATAATCCCCAGCGTTGTGTCCGTTTGCCGATGATGGGGGAGATACGCAGCCTTAATCTTTCTAATGCTGTTGCTATTGGCGTATACGAGGTGCTGCGTCAATGGAACTACCCAAGTCTTGAAAATTTTGGTCAGCTTACAAAGTATAAGTGGGAAAACAATCTATGAGAATGCGAAGAAAAAAGAACATTGTAAAAAGAATTGAGGATTGCAGCCGATATCTTACCGTTATGTGCGAAAGCGAGAAGGACAGCCGTGTCGTTTCAACCGACAAGCTTATAGATTTCAATGAGTTTTTCGGTAACGGCAATCCCGTTGTGTTGGAGATAGGCTGCGGAAAAGGCGGCTTTGCCTGCGAACTGGCAAAACGTAACCCCGATATTAACGTGCTTGCAGTTGAAAAGAGCGATAATGTTATCGTTGCCGGATGCGAAAAAGCAAGAGAAGAAGGTTTACATAACATTAGATTTATTTGTAGCGGTGCAGAGTATCTTGAAAGATACATTAAGCCTTGTTCCATCAGCCGTTTATATCTTAACTTTTCCTGCCCGTATCCGAAGTCTAAATACGCAAATCATCGATTGACCGCAAAGAGATTTTTAAGTATTTATAAAAATCTTCTTATGGATGATGCTGAAATACATCAAAAAACCGATAACAAGGGCTTGTTCGAATTTTCAATTGAGCAGCTTTCAGATTTTGGATATACTATTAAAAATGTTTCATTAGATCTGCATAACAGCAATTTTGAAGGTAATATTATGACTGAATATGAAGCCCGTTTTACTGCTCTCGGTCAACCGATATACCGTCTTGAAGCATATATCAAAAACTGAAAAATATGAAAAGCCTTATATACAAAAATCCCGACTTCATATGCGAAGTCGGGATTTTTTACTTTTCGGGAGGGACAAATTCTAACAAGTCCTCTATCTTACAGTCAAGAACAGTACATATTCTAGCAAGTACATCGGTATCCAAACGAGTTATATTGTTATTGCAGTAGTTATTTATTTGTGTGCGCTGCATTTCTGCCTTATGGCTTAGCTTGTTTTTGCTGATACCGGCTTGTTTGATTAACTCATCCAATTTAATTCTGATCTCACCGTATTGTTCCATAATAACACCCCAAATATATATTGACAAATATAGTATATAAAAGTTACAATATAAATATAAGTTGTAAGAAGTCTAATATAGAAAATTACACAAGGAGGCAATATAATGAACAATTCTACCGAAAATGAAATCAGAGAGAAAGAAATTAATGTAGTTAAGAGATTAATTGAATTTGGTTTGAATGAAGAAGAAATATGGAAGATTCTTTCTACTGCGTTGTATGATGTGATTTTTGCAAAACTTTCGGAAGAATCCAAGGATGATATTGGTTGAATTTAGGTTTTAATCACAGCGTTTTTGGTTACGATTCTCTCAATTTCATCTTCTGTCAAGTTGACAAAATCACACTCTCCTTTATTTTACTTTGCAGCTTCTGTTTACAGTGAATTTGCGGCTGCATATAAAAACAAACGCTCAAATTATGACACATGTATCATAATTTGAGCGTTAACATTATTTACAGTTTCTCTTTTGTGCCTCTGCTTTTGAATATACACAGCCGCAATAGTCTTGACGGTAAAGCTCATATTCCCTTGAAAGCTCTATTGAGCGCTTATAACCGTTCTTCTTTTTAAAATCAGAATACAGATATTTTACATCGTATTTATTTGAAAGTTCTTTTCCAATCTCATTGAGCCACTCAGCATTTTTATGAGGACTTATTGAAAGCGTGGTGCAAAAATAATCAAATTCGTGTTTTTTGGCATACTCAGCAGCGGCTTCAAGACGCAGAAAATAGCATTTTTTGCAACGCTTACCGCATTCAGGCTCGTTTTCGAGCCCTTTTGCCAATTCATAAAACGGTGAGCTGTCATAATCACACACTACCGTTTTGATGCCGCTTTGCGGAAGCATCTCGTTTACAAGGCGGATAAGCTCCTTGCATCTGAACTCATACTCTGCTTCAGGAGAAATATTAGGATTGTAAAACAGCAGCGTTATATCAAAGTAGTTGCTTAAATACTCAAGTACATAGCTTGAACACGGTGCACAGCACGCATGAAGCAACAATGTCGGTTTGCCGTTTAAGCTGTTGAGAGTATCGTCCAAACGTTTTTGATAGTTTTCCATTATTTCAACACTACCGTTTCGCCGGCACCGATCTTATATGGTTTTTTATCAACTCTTATCCATACATTAGTCTGTGTAGGATTATAAACCATACTTTCATCAGCGGTAAACTGCAAAGCACGTTGCGCAGTAATATAGTCGTAGATCTCGATGTTAGTCGCATACCATATCTGCTCTTTATTTGCAACATACTCGCAAAGTTTCTCAAAGTTCTCCCATTTTTCCTCTGTATCAAGTTCAAATGAATGTCCCCATATATAAAGCACACCGGTTGCCCATGCTGAATCAAGATTATTTATAAACTGAGGGATGACATCTTTGCCTTGTTTAAAGTGACAGGTGGGGTGCCATTCCATAAAATCTCTTGGAAGGTCAAACTTGTAGGTTGACTCAGCTGCACGCGAGTAAACAACGCCGCAATGCCTTGCAATTGAGATCACTTCTTCGTTTGTAGGACCAAAAGGATATGCCATACCTCGCACGATACGACCACTGGCTTCTTCGAGAAACTTTCTGTTGTCTAAAATCTCGTTGATAATAGTTGTGGGAGATAAATTGTCAAGCCACGGGTGGTTGGCAGTATGTACTGCGATCTCATGGCCTTCATAAACTTGCTTTATCTCATCTTTTGAAACATGCCATTCGTCACCGGGATATGAGTTGTTAATATTGAAAGTGGCTTTGATACCGTACTTGTTAAGCAGTTCAATAAGTCTGCGGTCATTTATCTGACCGTCATCAAAGCTCATTGTCAGCATACGCATACATCCGTTTTTATAAATATTGTACTCTATCATAATAACCTCTCCTATTCTGAATAAGCTTTATAAAGTTCGCAATAAATGCCGCCTTTTGAAATAAGTTCTTTGTGCGAACCGCATTCTTCAATGCCGTTGTCAGTAAGCACAACGATACAGTCGGCATTCTTTATTGTAGTCAGACGGTGGGCGATAGTAAGCGTAGTTCTGCCCTCGCCGAGCCGTTCAAGTGATTTTTGTACAAGACGCTCGCTTTCATTATCAAGTGCGCTAGTTGCTTCGTCGAGAATAAGTATCGGCGGGTTTTTTAGGAACACTCTTGCAATAGAGATACGCTGTTTCTGTCCGCCAGAAAGCTTAACTCCACGCTCTCCGACATAAGTATCATATCCGTCTTGAAGCTCGCATATAAAATCGTGTGCACCGGCACGCTTTGCCGCTTCAATGATCTCTTCTTCGGTCATGGTCATTTTCGACTTATTTCCA
>JAXJVX010000210.1:0-2471 GCA_036308305.1 Acutalibacteraceae bacterium
AACACTACCGATACAGTGCGTACTATGGCAACACAGTTTTTATGGGTGTTTGCGCTGGTAATGCCGCTACAGGCGTTTTCTCACGGTTGTTATTTTACGATACGCTCCGGTGGCAAAACGCTGATAACGATGATTTTTGACTGTGTATTTATGTGGTGCGTCAGCGTTTCAATTGCTTATGTGCTTGCAAACTTTACACAGATGCCCATAATACCGCTGTATGCAACAGTACAGTTGCTTGAAGCAATCAAATGTATTATCGGATTCATTCTTATCAAAAAGGGAATATGGATAAACAATATTGTTGAATAATAAAACGGAAGAGCAGGCTTGCTCTTCCGTTTTGCTTGTTGTAAAACTTAGTGTTTCCAGGTACAATAAGTAACAAATCCAAATCCGTTTCTATTTGTTTTAATGTTACGTTTTCAAAATCAGACAATATTTTAAGAAGCGCTTTCAATCAAATTCTGTAATTTCTTATTACATTACCGTCAAGGTCTTTCCACAAAAATAAACCATTTTCAAGTGTCATATATCCGTGATGACTATTCTCTTTGGGAATAGATACCGAGCCGGGATTGATATAAACGAATTCAAGATGCTCATTGCAGGCAGGAATATGGGTGTGCCCGCAAAGCATTACATCGCAACAGTCAAGTGGGTTTTGTTCATTATAAATATGCCCGTGAGTTGCATAGATGACCTTGTCTTTTTCACAGATTATTGCATAATCCGCAAGAATTGGGAAGTCAAGCACCATACCATCTACTTCTGTGTCGCAGTTTCCGCGCACACAGAGAATTTTATTTTTTCTTGCATTAAGCATTTCGATAACCGCTTTCGGTGCATAGCCTTCAGGCAGATCATTTCTCGGTCCGTGATATAAAATATCACCAAGCAGCAATATTCTGTCTGATTTTTCTCTTTCGTATGCGTTCAGCAGCTTTTCACAATAATATGCCGAACCATGTATGTCTGATGCAATAAACCATTTCATAATAAGTTCACCGTTAAATAAATTGTATTAGACGAAAAAACGACCGTCATTATCAAAACATTATATAACAAAAAACCTATTCTTTCAACTTATATTTCGTTTTCCAAACAAAAAGGAGGAATTTTAAAAAATTCTATTGACAACGCTCTCATTTTATGATAAAATAGGCAAGCCGCATATTGGGGGCAAGTGTATTTAAGTGGATGATCCGGTATTATCCCGCCTTCACAATAGCGAGTCTTATGTTAAAGGATGATATGTAAAATGTACGCAATTTTTGAAACAGGCGGAAAGCAGTACAAGGTTGAAAAGGGCGACAAGATCTATGTTGAGAAGCTCAACGCAGAAGTAGATGAGGTTATCACATTTGATAAAGTTGTTTTTATCGACACAGGTAAGAGCACAAAGATCGGAACTCCCTATGTATCTTCAACTCTCGTAGCTGCAAAGGTTGTAAAGCAGGGTAAGCAGAAGAAGATCACAGTCTTCACCTACAAGCCCAAGAAGAGCAAGCAGAGAAAACTCGGCCACAGACAGCCGTACACTATGCTTGAGATCGTAGCTATGGGTTCAAAGTCTACTGTTGAGAAGTCACTCAACAAGGCTACTGAAACAGCTGAGGACGCTGAATAATAAAGTAAAATGATAAGGGTGATCCTTTTCACAAAAAATGAGCTTGTTAGCGGCTTTGAAATCAAGGGCCACGCAACAGCTGATTTTGATGATACAGATGGCAAAATAGTTTGCTCTGCAGTATCAAGTGCCGCAATTATGACGGCAAATACGATCACCGAGATAATCGGTGATAAATCCGATGTAAGCTGTGATGAAGGCTATTTGCGTATTATATGTGCAAAGCCGCAGAAGTGTAAAGATATACTTTCTGGATTTAAACTTCATATCAATGAGCTTGCAGAGGAATATAAAGATAAAATAAAGGTAATAATGGAGGCAGAACCATGATTAAGGTAAATATTCAGTTATTCGCACATAAAAAGGGTGTTGGTTCAACAAAGAACGGCCGTGACTCTGAATCAAAAAGACTCGGTCTTAAGAGAGCAGACGGTCAGATGGTTCTCGCAGGCAACATTCTCGTTCGCCAGAGAGGCACACATTTCCACCCGGGCACCAATGTAGGTAAAGGCTCGGACGATACTCTCTTTGCTCTTGTTGACGGCAGAGTTAAGTTCGAAACTTTCGGCGCAGGCCGCAAGAGAGTCAGCGTATACGCTGAGCAATAATCTTATTGACTTTATGCCCGAACTTGCATGTTCGGGCTTTTGTCTTTTGAAAGGAAAAAGCATTGAATTATGTTTGTAGATGTTGCAAAAATTCACATCAAAGCAGGTGACGGCGGTGACGGCGCAGTTGCGTTTCATCGTGAAAAATATGTTGCTAACGGTGGCCCTGACGGCGGTGACGGTGGCAGAGGCGGCAGCATAGTTTTTGTTGTTGACACATTAAAATAGCCATC
>JAXJVX010000211.1:0-4351 GCA_036308305.1 Acutalibacteraceae bacterium
ATTTTAATCAATAGCACAAAAACGGCTGCAAGACTAATATGCTTGCAGCCAATTTATTATATTCTGTTTTTGAAGCGTATTTCAAGTTTAATTCAATCCCATGATCTCTTCTACGGGAAGTGACATTACAAGCGCACGGCTTTCGGTGTTTATTCCTGCAACCTCCGTTATTTTCTTCATAATAGCGGTACGGTTGCTTTGTTCTGTCAAAATCGCTAAAATATCCTTTTCAGGCTGAATAGTAAATCCGAAAATATTTTCTGCATCCTCAAAGCCGACACGGCGACCGTGCAGCAGCGTTCCGCCGGTAGCACCGACACTTTTTGCAGCTTCTATTACAGTATCTGCATTTCCGTTTGCAACAATAGCCAGAATAAGCTCAAAATGTTTTGCGTTATCCAAAATGATCTCCTCATTTTCTTTTAAATTTTCAGGGTTACTTAAAATCTGCGGCACACGGGCGCTGACAGAAGAAAGCGGTACCGTAAACACAATGCCTGTTCCCGGCTTTCCAAAATGGAATTTATCTGTAACTCCTTTTAAGACCGTTGGAATTTTGCTTGCCGGAGCCATGGTGATAACAATATCTTTTTTCGTGTCCTCCAATCCAAGACAGTCCAGTATATCTGAGGTTGCAGTTCCCATACCCAGGCAAATAAAATTATACTGCAATTGATATTGTTTATAGAAATCAACCATCTTACTTCCTGCACCACGGCGGGTAATAGTGAAGATTAATTTAATTCTATCCGATTTTGCGTCCATGTGTTTGCCTCCTCATCTTTGATATACTCGATAATATCGTCAGTCATAAATGATGCTTCACTTGGCGTTATATCGGTTGCAACATTTACCTTGTGCTTATAGATAAGTCCCAAAAACTGAATAGTGATAAGCGGTGTCATGGCAACAAGAGCAACCACACCAAAAGCATCGGTCAGACTGTTACCGCCCAGCATTTCACAAGCACCCATAGTAAAAGGCAAAAGAAATGTTGCGGTCATTGGCCCGCTTGCAACACCGCCGGAGTCAAAAGCAATGGCGGTAAATACCTTTGGAACAAAAAAGCTCAGAATAATGGCTATAGTGTAACCCGGAATAATAAACCAATATATCGAAATGCCGGTAAGTACACGGAGCATAGATAAGCCGATAGAAACAGCAACTCCAACAGACAAGCTCAGCATCATTGCCTTTTCGGGTACTGCGCCGTTTGTGATCTCCTCGACCTGCTTATTCAATACATGGACTGCCGGCTCTGCAATGACAATAAAATAACCCATCAACATACCAAGCGGAACTAATATCCAATTGAATTCAAGTGCGGCAAGCATTTTACCGATATAGTTACCAACGGGCATAAACCCGATATTGACACCGGTTAAAAACAATACAAGGCCAACATAGGTATATACTGAACCGATGATCGTTTTTAAAATATCCTTTTTGCTGAATTCTCTCGTAATAAGCTGAAAGATCACAAAAAACAACATTACCGGTGATAGACCGAATGTGACCTCTTTTATATATGTAGGAAAGCCCTGTGCAAACGCCTGCCCTACATGATTGGAATCTGTGATCTCGGGAATATAAAAATCCGGCGGAGTCACATCGGCAGAATTAAGACACAAGCCCATTATCAGCATAGTAATGATGGGCCCGATACTGCAAAGTGCGACAAGACCGAAACTGTCATCTTTAGAATCCGCATTATTATTTGCGGCAACGCCGATGCCTAATGCAATAATAAAAGGAACCGTTATCGGTCCGGTGGTAACACCTCCTGCATCAAAAGAAACCGGCAGAAATTCCGGCTCCACAAAAAAAGAAACAATAAATACCAGAATATATAATACTATCAGCGCATATTGCAACGGGATATGTATTCTCTCACGCAATACCGCAAAAACCAAAAACGCTCCAACTCCCGCCGCAACCGTCAAAATAACAGTAAGATCGGGTACAGCGGTAAATTGTTTTGCGAGCACTTGCAGATCAGGTTCAGCTACGGTTACGGCAAATCCAATCAAAAAGCAGATCAAAACAACAAGAGAAATATGCTTTGTTTTAGATATAGAACGACCTGTTTCAGTACCGAGCTTCATCATAGCAATATCTGTGCCGAGTGAGAAAAAGCCCATTCCGACGATCAGCATAACAGCGCCTAAAATGAACAGAAGCAGCATTCCTGCCGGCATTGGTGCAAGATTTGTAAAACTCAACAGCAACACTATAATGGTGATCGGCAACACAGAGGATACTGATTCAGATATTTTTTGTTTTAGCAATGCTTTCATATATTTCCTCCTGTATCATCTGATATTTCCGTATTTTTCACCTTGAAACGGCTGATGGATCTTGCCATTTTCGTGTGAACTTCACTATAATCATTATGCTCCTTTTTACAGTATCGTTCCGAATGGAATGCAACTGTTAAACTTACTTCGCAATAATTATGAGTTTTGTTTTCTTATTACTCATATGTAATCTAATTTTCATTCATACATAATCATCATAAAAATAACAAAGACGTTCCGACTTATGGCAGAACACCTTTGCTCTAACAGTTATTATATCACTTCACTTTTAAAATGCAAGTAATTAAAAAATAAATTTCAAACTGTATATTCTTCAACTATTATACCTCGAACGGATCCAGCTCCAATACTTTGCAAATGCTTATTACCGTATCATAAGATGCACCACCAATACCTCGGTTAAGCAGCGTCATAAGCGAGCTGTATGGTATATTCGCTTCCATTGCAAACTTGCGAAGCAAATATCACTCGGTATTAGCCGAATATCACTGCGTAGCAATAAAACTCGCCGTAAGGCGAATAAAACTGCCCAAGTGTTCTTCAGAACACTTGGGCAACGGCAGGATTTTTTTAATTTATACTTTAATATCTATTATTCCTCTTTCAGCGCATCAAAACAGTTACGGATGAAAATTATATGCGAAACAGAAATAATAACACTGCGGAACATAGTTTTCTCCTCTGTATTGGTGATGCCGATCTTATCGACCGTATCTTTAAGACCGCAGATATAATGCAGCATGTTTTCAAATTCAGAGCAAAAATAGTTATATGCAGTTTCGCTATCATAGGTTTCAAGCTGCATTTTTATAAGTCCAACTATCTCTTCAATAGAGATAACATTTTTTGCTATTCCAACAAACAGTAAATAGCCTATTTGGTCAACATAATATTGCTTCTTAACTGGAGGTGGAATAACACCCTTTTTCACATAATTACTGACCATTGACGGTGTTATCTCGGTAAATCCCAATTGAATCAATATTCCGTTGATATACTTCGTTACCTGTTCCAAATACAGTCCTACATCCGGCAGCTCATTATAACGCGGCATATGAAAATCCTTTACCCTTGCTGCGAACAGACTTTTCAAATCTTTTTCCATATGCATATTTTATACTAATAATTATTATCTGTCAATAAGGTTTTCCAAATCTGTTGACAAGGTACTGGAAAACTGATATAATTATTCTATCGGTTTTTGAAAAACCGATAATGCGATTTTTAAAATTACTATTATATTAGGAGATATATTATGATAAAGCTGTTGGTCGATTCTGCTTCCGATTTTACAAAAGCAGAGCTTAATAACAGAAATATTGAATTTATACCGCTTGGTATTACTCTTGACAATGAAAATTATCTTGACGGCATAAATCTCACCAAGGATGATTTTTACGATAAAATTCAAAAAAGTACGGAATTTCCCAAAACTTCTATGCCCTCACCCGCTGCATTTTTAGAGTATTTTGAAATGGCAAAGGAAAATGGCGACGAAATAGTTTGTATACTTCTATCCTCTGCTTTAAGCGGGACATATCAAAGTGCAGTTACCGCCAAAGGAATGGTGGACTACGATAAGATATATATAGTTGATTCATTATGTGTTGCCACCGGTATAAAAATAATAGTAAACTATGCCGATAAGCTACGTAATGACGGACTTTCCGGTGAAGAAATCGCACAAAAAGTTGAGAGCCTTAAATCCAAGGTTCGTGTATACGCCGGACTTGATACATTAGAATACCTCTACCGTGGTGGTAGACTCAGCCGCACCTCTGCCGCTATTGGAACGGTTGCAAATCTAAAACCGATCGTAACTCTTGATGCAGCAGGTACAGTTTCGGTAGTTAAAAAATCACTCGGCCGCACCCGTGCTATGCGTGATCTTTTTGAAATTATCAAAAAGGCTGAGATAGATACCGACTTCCCCATTTATTCATTATATACCTGCGGTACTGATAACTGCGAAGAACTTGAAAAGTCGCTATGCAATATCGGGATCGAGTACACCGAGCGCTCCCAGATTGGAC
>JAXJVX010000212.1:0-3817 GCA_036308305.1 Acutalibacteraceae bacterium
CTCTGACTCTGTTTGTTGGGGTTCGAATCCCTGTTCCGCTGCCAAACTCAAAAAATCTCGTAACCCTTATGGTTACGGGATTTTTGCTTTAAAGACTTTTGTAGAAAGGGATTGCGACACTTTTGCCTTTTTGATTTAATTAGAATAATTTTACTTAAATTCAAGTGATTTTGATAGAAAAAAGTAAAAGTTCACACGAAATTGCACACAAGAATTCTGTCTTTAGATGAACCAAATAAATCTTAACAGATTCTATTACGGCTATGAAAAGAAAAAGGTAGGATTATACCGATGAGTTTTAACTCATCGGTATTTTGTTAATAATCTTTCGGTTTTATTGACAAAGCAATGAAAAACGATTATAATTTTTTATATTACATACAAAGGAAGAACACTAACTATGAACACAATTGCACTGATGACAATATGCCGTTTTGCAACACCGATACTTACGGTCTTATCCGTTACGGTGAAGACAGCGCTCACTCCAAAAAAAGCATACAATATAGTTCCGTCTGTTTTTTACGGATTGCTTCATATTCTGTATATTCCGATCTTTTATTTACTCCTCCAATCTTCATATCTTTCAAATAATACCGAAAATCTATATACTAGCTGGTACGGCATTGATACAAATATAGTTACAAATTATTTTATTCTTCTGACAGTTATTTATATGTTTGCACCTATAATCGGCGCAATATTTTCGCACAAATCACTTGAAAAATATAAAAATATTGCAAGCACTTGCTATATTTTTATTTATCTTTTAGTAAGCGTCGCAGTTGCGGTCATACTATTATCTTCAAACTTCTATTATATCGAGCTTGTTATGTTTGAACTAATACACTTTCTGCTTGCAACTAGCTTAAGCGTAAGTATGGCATCTGCAAATAATAACCTTGGTAAGGTGTTAAAGCTTGTTGTGTATATCATAACTGCTCTTTGCTGTGCTGTATGCCTTGTTTCGCTGATTATGACCATGGCTGCATCAAGCATCATCGGTCTCCCGTGGGTGATTGGAATTATACTTCTTTTATGTGCAGGCAGTATTGGAATTATATTTACCGTTAAGGAAATTCAAGCTAAATGAAAAACGTATGTATTATCGGTGGCGGTGCAGCAGGTCTTTTCTGTGCCGCCGTATTAAAAGCAAAAGACAAGAATGCATCTGTCACGGTATACGAAAAAAATGACCGTGTCGGAAAAAAACTGCTCGCAACCGGTAACGGACGATGCAATTTGACTAATCTTTCCGCTTGCGATATAGAAAAAGGCTTACCTATCCATTATTTCGGTAAAGACAGATGCTTTTGCATTGACGCATTAAATCAGTTCACTCCACATGATCTGATAAATTTTTTTGTAAGCTTCGGTATGCCAATAAGAAATGAAAACGGAAAAATATATCCATATTCATCTCAGGCTGGCACCGTGCTTGATATATTGCGTTTTTACTGTGAAAGCAACGGTGTTGTTATCGCCACCGACAGTATGATAAATAGCATAACATACAAAAACAATAAGTTCATAGTAAATAATGAGCGATATGATATCTGTGTTGTTGCATGTGGCGGCAAGGCAAGCCCGCATTTGTGTTCAGACGGTCTTGGATACGATCTGCTAATAAGGTTCGGTCATAAACTTACTCCCCTTCTCCCTGCAATTACACAGATCAAAACTGACACCACTTTCGCAAAGCAATTAAAGGGTGTAAAATGTGATGCTGAAGTAAAAATAATAAAAAATGATAGAGTCATTCGTTCAGAATTCGGCGAACTACTCTTCTGTGATTACGGGCTTTCCGGTCCTCCAATATTGCAATTGTCCTCGAGCGTCAACCAAAACTGTGTAATAAGCGCTGATGTTATGCCTGAATATAGCGTTGAAAAAATAATTGATATGTTCAAAAAAAACGTGCAAAACCCATTTTACAGTGAAAAAACAGCACAAAATCTAATCTTGCCTGTACTAAATAAGCGTCTCGGTCAGGTTATAGTTAAGTATGCGGGATACTCGTTATCAGATCCCATCAGCAATATCAGTTTTAGCCATCTTGCAAGATGTATTAAGGATTTTAGATTTAAAGTTACAGGTGTGCAGAGCTTTCAGAATGCACAGGTTACTGCAGGCGGAATCGAAACAAAGTATTTTGATAATAAAACAATGCAGTCCCGACTGGTAAACGGGCTTTATGCAATTGGTGAGATATTGGATATACACGGCGATTGTGGAGGGTATAATCTGCAATGGGCATTCTCGTCAGCATATTCAGCTGCAAAAGATATTTCGGAGAAGCTTCGATGATAAGACTGAAAAATGTAAAAATACCAATAAGCGGCACAGACAATGATATCTTGCGTGCAATACGCAATAAGCTCTGCGTAAAACAAAGTGAAATAATCAGCTATTCTGTATTTCGCCGTTCTGTTGATGCACGGAATAAATCGAAGATCTGTTTTGTATATACTTTTGATATTAATCTTAATACCGACGAGGAAAAGATCGTTCTTAACTGTAGTGATGCTGAAATTGCCGTAAAAAACGAGTACACCTACATTGTACCGAAAAACATGCCGACAAGCCGACCAATAATTGTTGGCGCGGGCCCTGCCGGACTTTTCTGTGCATTTATTTTGGCTAAAAGCGGATTTGCGCCCATAGTTATAGAACGTGGAAAGACAGTTGAAGAACGCATAAAATCTGTTGAGAAACTAAAAAACGAACGTATTCTTGATACCGAAAGCAATATACAATTCGGTGAGGGCGGTGCAGGTACTTTTTCTGACGGAAAGCTGACGACCGGTATAAAAGATACGCGCATACCGTTTATCCTTAAAACCTTTGTTGATTTTGGCGCTCCGAAAGAAATATTGTACGAACAAAAGCCGCATATAGGAACTGATATATTGCGACAAGTTGTTGTTAATATGCGTAAGGCAATTATTGACCTTGGCGGAGAATTTCGGTTTAATACGGCGTTTACACAAGTAAATCACATAGGTAACACAGTACATTCAGTATCTTTAAAAAATAACGGAATTGAATATGAACTGGAATGTGACAATTTGGTTTTGGCATTGGGACACAGCGCACGAGATACATTTTTTGCCCTTTTTAATAATGGAATTGAGATGTGTCAAAAGCCATTCAGCGTAGGTGCAAGGATCGAGCATAAGCAGAAATTTATCAATCGTTCGCAATACGGCGACAACGCAAAGCTTCCTCCCCTACCTGTTGCAGATTACAAGCTGGCAGTGAGAACGAATAACGGAAGATCGCTCTATACTTTTTGTATGTGTCCAGGCGGTGAGGTTGTTGCAGCCACAAGCGAAGAATACAGTGTTGTTACAAACGGTATGAGCAACTATGCCCGAAACGGCGAAAACGCTAACAGCGCATTACTTGTAAATGTCGAGCCAAGTGATTTTGATAGCGGTCATCCGCTTGCGGGAATTGAATTCCAACGCAAGATCGAAAGAGCAGCTTTTGTTGCTGCCGGCAGTAATTACAACGCACCTATTATATCTCTAGGCAAATTACTTTATAATAAAAATTCTAGTTCTGATATAACACCGTCATATCTACCCGGTGTTTGTGAATGTGATTTTAGTGAATTCATGCCTTCCTTTGTTATCAACACTATGAAGGAAGGATTATTACTGATGGATAAAAAAATCAAAGGCTTTGCTCAAGACGGAGCAGTACTGACCGGCCCTGAAACACGAAGTTCATCACCGGTGCGAATACTACGTAATGAAAATCTGCAGAGCAATATCTGCGGTATATATCCATGTGGAGAAGGTGCAGGATATGC
>JAXJVX010000213.1:0-3203 GCA_036308305.1 Acutalibacteraceae bacterium
ACATTACTGTATCCACAAAGTGTCAGATAAATAACTATTCCAACCGACGCAACATACGGCACGATCTGTCCTATAAGCAATGCAATACCGATAAATGTACTGCGCTTGAATATATCTAATCTTTCCTTTTTTCTTATTAGCTTAAACATATGTAGCTCCTTATAGACTAATTACAATTATTATACCATACTGTACGAAAAAATTAAAGTCTTTTTTATTGACTGATAGAATAAATATTAACAGTAAATCTAAAGGGTGTGTTTATATGTTTATTGAAGTACTTACTGCAATGATAAAATCGGTGTTTATGATACTCAATGTATCAAATCCCGACGAGTTTCCGAGAGCCTTAAAGCCCGACGAAGAATCAGAGCTTCTTGAAAAGATCGCAAACGGAGACGAAAATGCCAGAAAGAAGCTGATAGAGCACAATCTGCGCCTAGTAGCACATGTTATTAAAAAATACTATTCGGCAGGCTACGATCAGGACGATCTTATATCCGTTGGCACAATAGGTATGATAAAGGCAGTCAACAGCTATTCTGCCGATAAAAACACCAAGCTTGCAACCTATGCCGCACGCTGTATCGACAATGAGATCCTTATGTATTTTCGTTCACAAAAAAAGGTGATGCAAAATGTATCTATGAGTGATCCGATAGATGTGGACAAAGAAGGCAACGAGCTGACACTTATTGATATAATTTCAGACGGTTCTGATCTTACAGACGACATTGACAAGCGTATCAAATGCGAAAAACTACAGATACTCATCAACACAGTGCTTGACAAGCGTGAAAAACTAATAATTAAATGGCGCTATGGGCTTGGTGCACGCTCCGAAATGACACAGCGCGAAATTGCTGATAAACTAAAAATATCTAGATCATATGTTAGCCGAATTGAAAAAAAGGCACTTCAAAAGCTTTATGATGGATATATTAAAGGGAATTAGTAAACTTTTTACTTGAACAACTACCCTTTTGCGTTTATAATAGAATAAAAAGCAAAGGGGTGCTTGATATGTCATATACAGCAATTGACGCAAGATATAGCAAAATGAAATATAACCGCTGTGGAAAAAGCGGACTTAAATTACCGATTGTTTCACTCGGTCTTTGGCACAATTTCGGCGGTAACGACGATTATTCAAATATGAAGAAGATGTGCTTCACCGCCTTTGATAACGGTATTACTCATTTTGATATTGCTAATAATTATGGCCCGAAGCCCGGTGACGCAGAGCGCAATTTCGGTAGGATACTCAAGGAGGAAATGTCTGCATACCGTGATGAGCTCATCATCAGCACCAAAGCGGGCTACGGTATGTGGAAAGGACCGTACGGCGATCTCGGCAGTAGAAAATATCTGCTTGCAAGTCTTGATCAGAGCCTCAACCGTTTAGGTGTTGATTATGTTGATATTTTCTATCATCACCGACCCGATCCCGATACTCCTCTTGAAGAAACGATGTCTGCGCTCGACAGTGCTGTAAAAAGCGGCAAAGCACTTTATGCAGGTCTTTCAAATTATGATGGCGAGACGATGAAAAAAGCATCGGCTATATTAAAAGAACTGCACTGTCCTTTTGTTATTAATCAGAATTCCTATTCTATCATCAACCGCACAGTTGAACAAAACGGATTAAAACAAGCAGTAAAGGATGAGGGCAAAGGCTTTATAGTATTCAGCCCGCTCTCGCAGGGATTGCTCACAAACCGCTATTTAAAAGGTATTCCGTCTGACAGCCGTGCAGTTAAGTCAGGCATATTTTTAAAACCTGAAAATATTACAGATCAGCGTATAAAACAGGCAGCAGCTCTTAATGAAATCGCTCACGAGCGTGGTGAAACACTTGCACAGATGGCACTCAACTGGGTTCTTAAGGACGGTGATGTTACAAGCGTTCTCATAGGCGCTTCATCACCCGAACAGATAAAAGAAAATGTAGGCATTGTAAATTCACAGCCGTTTACAGATGAGGAGTTAAAGAAAATAGATGAAATTGCGTTCAATATGTAAAACAGTATTTTGTATTTTAATGTCATTTTGCATTATTTTCGGACTTTGCAGCTGTCAGAGAGTCAAGCTGGTAAAGCTGTACGTCAGGGATTATGGCATCGTTCCGAATGATATAACCTATACTGCTGAGAATATAAAGAAGATAAACAAGCTTATTAAGAAAGCCGAAAAAGGTCAGTTGGTCATCTTCGACGAGGGAACATATTATATTGACGGCGCTATTGAGGTGATTGATAAGGAAATCTTTTCTGTCAGCGGTACATATACAAAAATAGTTAATACCGCTTATGATGCAAAATCCACTGACACCTCACTTTCTCAGATGTTCAAAATCAAAAACTGCGATCAATTATTTGTAAATAGCTTTACACTCAGCTATTATCGTTATAATTCATTTTGCGCAAGTATAAGCAAGCATGATTTTCGCAACGATTTCACCTACCTTTATCCTTACGATGAATTTAACAGCGAAACAAAAGTAACAGTAAGCGGTGATGAACCTATTTCATCCTGCTATATTGAAAATGAACACGGATTACTAAAACCATATAATGCACTTGACATTATCTACGATTCAAACACCGGATATTATGTTGAAAGAATATTAGGCGAAACCTCAAACTCTGTGTGCTACGAGTTTTCATCCAATTCAGCCCCGGTAGTCAGCGTTGAAAATTCAAATAATGTTGAATTTGATGATTTAAATATCAAAGAAGCCGGTGGCAGCGCTTTTGAGATAAAGAATTCAAGCAACACCAAGATCACAAGATCAACATTATCCATTACGGAAAACAAGGATAATGCCGTGTTGAGCTTTAAGAATGCGATAAATGCTGATAATGTAAGCGGTGATACAACCGTCAGCAAGTGTGATTTCAATGGCATATCAGGCAACGCAGTAACGGTAAACAGCAGCGGAAATGTTACGATTGAAAATTGCAGCTTCAGCAACATTGCCGGAAACGGACTTGCAATAAGCGGAGCTTCATTCAATATATCAAAATGTGATTTTAAGTATATCAGCAAATCTGCTATATCCGCCGCCAACACCGCAGAAAAATCTAATGTCAACGATTGTGATTTTGATGTTATCGGCGAACATATTATCAGCGCAGATACTTCAGGCATTATTAATGTGAGTGGTAATACATCTTCTGCCCCTATATATTCTGATGAACCAT